>NZ_JAYGHV010000169.1:0-12402 GCF_034932145.1 Spirulina sp. 06S082
TTTCCAACTTTCGACGGAACAAACCCCTGGACGCATGAATTTAATCGATTTGGGACGATACCACGCCCTGATTGATTATGCCCACAATCCTGCCGGATATGAAGCTCTAGGAGGGTTTGTCAAAAATTGGCAGGGAGAGCGTTTGGGAGTCATTGGCGGACCTGGCGATCGCCGAGATGAAGATTTAATTTTATTGGGTAAACTATCGGCGCAGATGTTCGATCGCATCATTATTAAGGAAGATAACGACAAGCGCGGCCGAGATACGGGGGTAGTGGCAGATTTAATCGTCAAGGGTATTCGGGAGGAAAAATCCGATGCTTGCTATGAAACTATTTTGGACGAGAAGGAAGCCATTCGCGTGGGCTTAGAACGGGTAGTTGATGGCGGTTTAGTGGTGATTACCCCAGAAAGCGTCGGCGGCGCGATCGCCATTTTAGAAGACTGTAAAGCTAAAATTTCCTCTTAGGAATTTCTGGCAGTGTTTTCTCGCTTTGGAGTTTTCCCGGTAGTGGCTGCATTATTGCGGCCACTAACTGTCAAAACATTTTCTCTCGCAGGTATTCTCAAAAATCGTAGAATAATCGGGTAAAATAGCCCTCATCTCCCTGTAAGCGTTAATTTCATGACCTACAACCTGAGAATTGCCGATTTGCCCGAAAGTGAACGCCCGAGGGAAAGACTGCTGGCGATCGGGGCAAAAAATCTCTCTACGGCTGAATTGCTTGCCATTTTATTAGGCACGGGTCAGGGTCCAGGAAAGCTGTCTGCGGTGGGTTTAGGTCATCATATTTTGCAAACCTTGGGACGACATCAACGAGATCCTCTCGATATTATTAGAGAGGTTTCTCCACAAGAATTAATGGCAATTGATGGGGTGGGACCGGCGAAAGCAACAGCAATTTTAGCGGCGATCGAATTGGGAAAACGCGCTTTTCAACTGCGACCCGCCCCTAAAGCCCTTATAGACTCCCCTCAAGTGGCGGTAGATGCCCTCAGCCACGATTTGATGTGGCAATTGCAAGAACGCTTTGCAGTTCTGTTAATGGATACAAAAAATCACTTATTAGGAACTCAAGTGATTAGCATTGGCACCGCAACAGAAACGATCGCCAATCCTCCTGATATTTTCCGAGAAGTCATCCGACAAGGTGCAACGCGGTTTATTATTGCTCACAATCATCCTTCTGGGTCTATCGAACCTTCGGGAGACGATCTGAGTTTAACAGAAAAGTTATTACAAGCCGCACAGCTTTTAAATCTACCTTTATTAGATCATTTAATTTTAGGAAATGGTGACTCTAGCAGCCTGCGACAGAAAACTGATCTCTGGAATCGCTACCCTCAAGGGGAGTGAGCCAAAAGAAACGGGAAATTTCTTAATCTTAATTTACATTACTCCTTTACATATTAAGAACTTGCCCAAATTGACATAATTGGGTAAATTATGGCAAAGTAGGAAAATTCATGATTTAACTGGAGTTGTAACAAATGTTCGGGCAGTTTGCAAAAAACAACTTGGGAAGCGCAGGGACAGATCCGACTTTAGCGATCGCCCCCGAATCTCTACTCGCGCGATCGGAACTACAAGATACACTTCCCCTTAATTCTCCCTCAAGTTCGAGTAATCCTCCACCTCCCCCGAACAACATTGCCCCCGAAAATCTACGCTTTGGTTTAAATCGCAGTAAATACAGCCTCTCCGATACGCTACAGGTTACATCGGGTTGGGTCTATGATGGCGATGGCGGCGATGACCTTGCTTCTGTGAACTTCGAGTTAATCGAGAATGGAAATTCTCTCGGTATGGTGGGAAATGGAACGAACTTTACGACTGCAACTTGGAACGATCGCTGGGCAAGTTTTAACTTTCAACTGGATTTAAACAGTTTGTCTCTCACAGGAGGAACTTATCAAGTTATCGGACAAGCAAGAGATAATTTAGGCGCAACCAGTAATCTTTTTCAACGCAGTTTTTTAATTGAATCGCCACAAACCAATAACGCCCCAAAAAGTCTACAATTTAACTTATCTCAAGGGACTTATCAAGCTACCGATACTCTACAAATTAAATCGGGATGGGTCAATGATAAAGATGGTGCCAGCGAATTAACAAATGTTGTTTTTAGCTTATGGAAAAATGGCAGCGAAATTGATTCTCAATCCCTCAATACTTTAAGTCCTGCCACTTGGGACGATCGCTGGGCAAATTTTAGTTACGATTACGATATTGCCAATTTGGGATTAGATGCAGGAGATTATACCCTACGAGGTATTGCTTATGACCAATGGCAAGCAAATAGTAATACCTTCGAGAAAGCATTTAAAATTGCCAGTTCAACCCCCATTAATCAACAACCTAAATCTTTACAATTCCGTCTTGACAAAAGTAATTATAGTGTTTCCGATTCTGTTATTTTAAAACAGGGTTGGGTGATGGACGAAGATGGTGCAAGCGACTTAGATAAAATAAGTTTGAGTTTATGGAAAGATGGCAATAAAGTCAGAGATATTGGTGAGATTACTAACTTAACTCCGGCAACTTGGAGCGATCGCTGGGCAAGTTTTACAGAAACTTATACCCTCAATAGTTGGGGAATTGGAAGCGGTGACTATACCTTACAAGCGACTGCTTACGATCTGGGTGGACTTGCCAGCGACCAGTTTGAGCGTACTTTTTCTATCGATCCCGTTGCGATCGACTTGAAAGCAAATTCTTTTGATATTACCAGTAATAGCACCAATTCGGGAACGAGTGTCACTGCGAATTTCCAATTACAAAATACAGGCAATAGCGATGTTGGTGCCTTCCGCGTCGGCTTTTATCTCTCCACTGATGAGACGATTACAGTTAACGATAAACTCCTCAACTTCCTTGATATTAGCACTTTGGGGGCGCAAGAATTAACATCAACTTTAAGTCAAGTTCTTAATCTACCGGAAAGTGACGATCCTTTCTGGCAAGGAAATGGGAATTATTATATAGGGATTATTGTGGACGATCTCAATGCGATCGCGGAAGGAGATGAAAATAATAACGCCCGTTTTGATGTTGTTGATATTAACATTAACCAACCCAGTCGAGACTTACGAGGAGAATCTTTCTCTTTAAATGCTTCTACTTTTAATGCAGGAGATAGTTTTGACTATACTTGGGAAATTAAAAATGTTGGCACGGAACGGTTAGAAAATATAAAAATAGGCTTTTATATTTCTTCTGATAGTACGATTACGACAGACGATCGTTTATTCCGATGGAGTAGTTTAAGCGGACTCAGTGCTGGTCAATCATGGGGAACAACAAGTTTAGGCGCAAAGTTGCCTGACAAATTCAGCAGTGATGCTTGGATTCATGGAAGTGGAACATATTATATCGGCATGATTGTTGACTACGAAAATACGATCGGAGAAGACATTGAAAGCAATAATTCTAGTCGAGGTATTGGTATTGATTTAGCAGAAATTCAAGTTGATAATACTGGGATTTTTAACACCACTGGAAACAATGATATTGATTCTCTCTTGAATGAAGGTCGCCGTTATTGGGAAGGTGGTGCGGGAAGTTCAAGCCCCAATACAATTACCTATAGTTTCTATCAAAATTCTTCAGGTGCATACTATGGTGGCGAGGAGAATGTTTCTGAAGTAGATGCAGATATTAAAAACAATGTCCGCGAAATTCTGAGCAATATTTCCAAATTTGTAAACCTTGACTTCCAAGAAGTAGCAGACAACAGCAATAGTTACGGAGTCATGCGTTTTATGTTCTCCACCAGTGCAGATTATGCTTATGCTTATTTACCTGGATCGAGTGAAGTTGAGGGAGATGTTTTCCTCAACCCTAATGTCGATCGCAATACAAGTAACTGGTTTGGTAAAGGGTTTGGCAGTCATGGTTATAATTCCCTTATTCACGAAATTGGTCATGCCCTTGGCTTAAAACATCCAGGGAACTATAATGGCAGTGCACCCAGTCCTTTCCTGGATGGCGCTCAAGATAATAACGCTAATACAGTAATGAGTTATAACTTTACAGGAGCAAAACCTATTACGGCAATGTCCTACGATATTCGTAACTTGCAATATTTGTATGGTGCAAAAGATTTCAACAATGGCAATACAACTTATACCTTTAACGAGGTAGATAATTACTCTATTGGCGGTCAATCTTTTGGCAGTACAACTGATAAAATCAAACAAACAGTTTGGGATAGCGGTGGACTTGATATTTTTGATGCCTCTAACCTCTCTCTCAATCAAACTTATCGTTTTGATTTGCGAGAAGGAGGACTAATTACCACGCAATCATCTTATGATTCTATTAACTATTCAGATGTCGGAGGACGAGGAAATTTCTCCACTAGCGATGAAGGTACCGCGATCGCCTTTGGCACCGCGATCGAAAATCTGATTACTTCTCGCAGCAACGATTATGTTATTGCCAATACTGCCAACAATCTGTTTAGCGGTTATAACAAAGGGAATAATTGGGGAGATGATATATTTGAGCTTACCGATAGTGCCGATCTTTTGGACTTAAGTAGCTACGGATTGGCAGATTTAAGCGAAAATATGATGGGCAACGATCTCAAACTTAACTTGGGGACTGATGGCTCTATTACCTTCAAAAATTATTTCAGTACAAATGATTCTATTCGCACCAAAATTGGCACTCAATCCTACATTTATAATCAAGTTTCTGGCTGGCAAATTGCTTAATGAATTACCAACTTTTCTAGCAGAAACCATCCTCCCGAAAAATTGCGCCATCCCCAAACAGAAATTTCCCTTTCATTCTGGCAATGCTGCAATTTTTCGTTGACTTCTGGACGAGTCGTAATGAGTTGCCAAATTTGCTTTTTTTCTGCGCGATCGCCTAGTCGAATGCGATAACTATTCTCGCCAATTTTGCGAAATGTACCGCGAAAATATTCCCCCATTTCCCTTTCACTAGAAAAGGCAGAACTGCACGCACATATCCCTTCTTTGCTATATTCTTCAGGACGATCCAAATAATAGCGCTGCCATTGTAACCATTCGGGATGATTGGGGGGTAAATTTAACAAAGGAATAACTGCATGATTATTGGTTAATAATGCTTCTTGTAAGTCTCTAATGGGCAATTCTCGCGGCTGACAGTTTGATTCTATACATAATGCTGCTGCCATTCCTGCTGCTTGTCCGATCGCCATAACCATCGGTTGCAATCGGGTTGAACCGTTGGCAATATGGGAGACGGAAATGTTTTTTTCGCAAACAATAAATCCATCGGTTGCAACAGGAATTAAAGTATCATAAGGGATTGTAAAAGGCGTTCCTGTCCAGCGTCCTCCCCATGGCATTGATTTGGGTTGTAGATTGAACTTAACTCCGGGGTAATGGTGATCGTTGGCATAATTTCCCACGGCGATCGCATTCACTTCTCCCTGGGAATTGCGGGGTAATGCCGCAGTATTTCCCCCAGACATGGGCAAGATATCGGCTTCTATGATGGTTTCTAGCCCCTGCAAGCGGCGACTTTCTCGGAAATAGGGCATTAGGGCGAAAGCACCATCGGAGGGGCTAGGAAAGGCATTTTGAGCCAATCCATAGCGCTTATCGATACGGGTTTGAATAAAATGGGCAAATCCTAAACTATATTCTTTTGCTTCTTTGAGAAACTCATTTTTCTCTTCTTTCGATCCAATTAAACGATTTAAGTTTTCGCCGTAATCATTGCCTTTTTGCGGCCAATTGAGCATAAATAGATCGTTGGGAAAACGTCCATAATTGAGGAATTTTTGTTTTCCATATCCTTTCCAAGCCCCGCTAAATTGTTGCGAGATATCCACAGCAGGGGCAGGAATTTCTGGGGCTTTGTGTCCGTAATCTTGTAGGAGAAAAACCCAGGTCGGAGACTGGACGGGATAGCGATCGCATAACTCATTATATGCTTCTGGCGCACTGGGTTCGTTAAATTCTGTTCGCAATTCCCAGCCCCACCGATGAGGAATTTCTCCTAATGCTAATAAATCCCCCAATTCTGTCCCATCGAGAGTAATTTTTGCCTCAATTTCATAGTCTTGAAAACGCACTCCGGTAATGCGATTCTCCTTTGGAGACACTTCGCGATCGCCTTCCTTCAAAACTTCTACTGGAGTCTGTCCCGATATCCACTGTAAATTCGGTAAATCCTTCACCCAGTCGGCGAAAATTTCCGCACCGATGCGAGGTTCGTAGGTAAATAAACTGACCCAACTGTGGTCTAAACCTCCCTTTTGACGCGATCGCAGTTCCTTTAAATATTCACCCCAAATTCCCGTTTGTAAGGAGATAAGTTCGCTGCCATCGGGTGCCGCAACCCCTGCTGCGGTTAGCATTCCCCCCAACCAACTAAACTCACTCACAATAATAGTTTGCACGCCGCGACGGGCGCATTGAATAGCGGCGGTACTTCCTCCCGTCCCTCCGCCAACTATGAGAACATCAGTGGTGAATTTTGTGAGCATGAGATTACAAAAAACTGAATAAGAAAATCTAGTTTACTTTGTTTTTAGATGCGATCCAAAAACTCCCGAATTCTCAATCCATCGAGGGGAATTGCTTGGGAGAAAGTATTGTGAATACACCCGCTCATCATCCTTCGGATAGATGAGGGGCTTCACTCTCCCATAACGTAGAGAGACTCAACGACTTGCACCGAGGCATCAATTTATACCGATCTTCTCGTACATTAAAAACATACATTGAAGGCAGGAGACGAGATCGAGTCGGCGATCGCCTCATCCCCTTCTAAAGCACTCTCTGCTTCCCCTCCTACCCATTCAGTTAGAGAAACTTCTCCTTCAAGGGGATCAGTTGGATTTAAAGGAATGCCTCCTCGTCCGACAATAACAAATTTACTGCCTTGGCGATCGAATTCTCTCGCTTCAGTCCGGTTACTCGGGCAACCTTGCCGCACTAAATTGGCGGGATCGATTAACTCCGTCGATAATTGATTTAATCCTTGAGTGGGATCGAACCCCAAGGTGGTAATATTCACGTTGCCATCCACACCAAACTGAGAACTGGCACTAATATCGCTTTCCGGGGTTAAATTGCGGAATTCTAAGCCAAAAATCCCTTGAGTGATAATGTTAATATTTCCCCCTCGTCCCGCGATCGCATTGGCAATAATATCGCTGTTCTCTTTCGGTACAGCCACGATAAAACCCGCCCTGATGTCAATATTACCGCCATTTCCCGTTCCGCCCGCTTCCGCAGAAATCGAACTATTGTGACGCATTAAGAGAATTCTGCCCACGGTTAAATCGATGTTTCCTCCTTCCCCAGAGGCGGTTTGAGCGCTCAATTTGCCTTGATTAAACAGTTCGAGGTTGTTTGAGGTCAAAATCGTTAAATTGCCTGCATTGCCCGTTCCCGTACTGCTGACTGTCACCTCCCCGCCATCACTAATGTGCAAGAATCCAGCATCAATTCGCAAATTTCCCGCCGTCCCCGCACCGTCTGAGTTCGCAAAAATACCGCTTGCAACAGTTCCATCTGCCGATCGCCCGGATATTTCCACCGACTCAGAAGCGCGAATAGCAATACTTCCCCCCAAACCATCCACCGTAGCCACCCCGATCCGCGAACCGTCGCGAATTGACAATCGTGTTGTATTAATGTTTAATCTTCCTGCATTACCGGAGCCTGGGGCATCCGCAGACATTAACGCACCATCCGAAAGAGAGATATCTGCGGCATCGATCCGCAAATTTCCCGCATTTCCAGAACCTAAAGAAGTGGTGCCTAAACCCGCTTTTCCTTGTAGATCGATGCGATCGGCCTGAACGATGATCGTCCCCCCATTTCCCGTACTTTCCTCTTCCGTCGAGGCGATAATTCCTGCACCATCCCGCAGGGTTAAATGACCGGTATTAATGATTAAATTACCTGCATTCGTGGCTCCGGTTGTCAGAGAAGTGATACCCACAGTTGTTGCTCGCAGCGCGTCTAGGGTACTTTGGCTAGGATTTGGGGTAAAAGCCCCAGGAGTATTACCGATGATGGCGATCGCCTCGGAAGCGTTAATGGTAATATTACCAATCTCGCCGATCGCCCCATTAAAAGGCTCTGTCACGATCGCAGTTATTTTTCCCGTTCCTGAATTCTGTAATTGTAGCCTTTGGGTATTAATAGTAATATCGCCAGCAGCCCCCAGATTGCTAGGAAAAGAAGCAATACCGGCTCCTTCCACCAGTTGCACAGATTCAGAGGCATTAATCTGCAAAGCGCCTCCTGGTCCTGTACTCTGGTTAAGAATCCCAAATCGGCCATCTTCTGTTAGATAGAGCGATCGCGCTGTAATGTTAATATTACCGCCACCGTCGGCGGTTTTGATGCTTTGAATTGTACTATTAGCAGCACGAACTTCCCTGGCTG
Organism: Spirulina sp. 06S082; assembly: GCF_034932145.1. NCBI lineage: Bacteria > Bacillati > Cyanobacteriota > Cyanophyceae > Spirulinales > Spirulinaceae > Spirulina > Spirulina sp. 06S082. Next base: position 8,404 of record NZ_JAYGHV010000169.1, read on the forward strand.
AGAGATTGATATCGCCACCCAGAATGGTAATGGTTGCATTGGCGATCGCGATCGCGCCATCTCCATTGCGATCGCTGTCAGCAATGAGATTAACATCTAAACTATTGCTGGTGGTAATATTGCCCTGCAAAATAATATTATTAGTAGCAGAGAGAGTTAAAGCTGCATTACCGCCACTGATTTTGCTAATATTTGCACCAGCATTCTGAGTAATATCTCCCGCATCGGCAATAATCGTGACTCCTGTGCCTGCATTCAGTGCCGCGTTAATATTAGCAACATCCACGAGATTAGTGCCGATCGCCCCTCCTGTGGTTGCAATGGTAACGCTGGCTGGATCGATAAGCCAAGTTCCTCCCCTTCCGTTGATTGCTGACGCATTGGGGGTAGAAGTAAGCTCGATCGCCTGTTTCCCTGAAGTTTCGATAAATCCCCCGTTTCCTGAAATAACACCCCCTCTAGCGCTTAAATTGCCGCGAATAGTAGCAGTGCGATCGGCGTAAAGTATAATTTCCCCACCATCTCCAACTCGCAAACTATTCGCCTCGATCGCCGCATTTTCTGCCAACTCGATCTGCTGTGCGCGGGGTCTATTTCCTTGACCCTGGCGATCGCCACCGATGAATACATTTCCACCTCCTGTAACTGAAGAAACATCGATATGTGCATTATCCAGAAGAGAGATAGTATTGCCCAAAATTTCAATTGTTCCCCCCGGTGCCACGAGATTTCCTCGGTTGATGACGCGATCGCCAAATAAGGTCAAGCGCTGTCCCCTACCTACACTTAAATCCCCCTCATTGGTAATATCTCCAAGAGGGTTGCTGGGATATTGAATTCCAGGGGTAATCTTCAAAGCCATTAAAGGCGGCGTTTCTGGGTTATTGGCGCTGAAATTGTAGCCATTATCAAAGAGAATACCCTCAGAAGTTCCCGCCCAAAAAGAACCGTTAATATCGAGACGTGCTTTCTCTCCAAAATAGATGCCATTGGGATTAATAAAATATAAATTTGCGTTACCATTTACCCCTAATGTTCCCAAAATCTGGGAAATATTATTGCCAGTAACGCGAGTGAGAATATTATTAATATTATCGGGATTTGTGAAATAAACCTGCTGTCCTTCTGAGACGTTAAATTCGCTGAAACTATGAAATAGATTCTCTCCTCTAACTGCCCCGCCTGCAATTGAATCAAAGAATGACTGAGGGACAAACCGTGAATTTTCTGTCCCCAAAGTGCGATCGGGGACGATCTGGGATAAAGAAGGGAGGCTATAGAGGGAGCCGAGGAATGCGGCGATCGCAAGCCATATCGCGCTTCTCGTCAAACGAACAAAAAGACGTTTTTTGATATGTAAATTGAGTTTCTCTATGCTTGCCACAATTGCGAAAGGAATAAGAGAGGTATTTTCTCGTTCATCTTAAAATCTAATCTTACACTCAATCTGAATTTTCGCGAGCGATCGACATTGGGCGCATCTCAAAAAGCGAGTTAACGCCAGTCTCCTTGAATAGTAAACGCCGCCCATTTATAAGGAAACTCCCCATTTTTCCACATTTGCAACTGTGCCTCTCGCAGGGCGGCGATCGCATCCAAATCTTCCTTCAACATTTTCTCATAATAATCGGTCATTAAGTTAGCAGTTGCCGCGTCATTCACATTCCACAAACTCACTACGACCCGCTTTGCTCCTGCATACATAAAACCCCGCGTCAAACCTACTACTCCTTCCCCGCTAACCGCTTCCCCGATGCCCGTCTGACAAGCACTGAGAACCACCAACTCCGCATTAAGATCGAGATTGTAGATATCTTGCAACCGCAATAAACCATCTTGAGCCTTGCTCTTTTCGTCGTAAAGTGAGAAAACTAAGCCAGAACGCAAAGGATCGTCATTAATACAACCGTGAGTAGCGAGGTGCAGAATTTGATATTGAGAGAGATTGCTATTGAGAGCTTGAGAGCGGTTGGCAGAGAAACCGAGGGCAAGGAATTCTTGGTCATCGGGAACTAAAGCGAGGATGTTTTCGGCTTCGGCTTTAGTGTTGGGGAGGCGCTCGAAGTCACTGCAACCACTGCGACTGCTAAATAAACTGATTAGGGAATTTTCGGTGGGGGGTGGCGTTTCACCGGAAAGGCGCGGATCGCGGGTAGAGAAGACGGGATCCGCAAGGACGGCGATCTGTTTGGGTGCGAGGGTACGTTTTGCCCATTGACTGCGTTGTGCCTCGAGACTGGAGGCTGAGGAGAGGTTGATAATTTCGTGGTTTGCCAGTAGGGGCGCAACGCTTGCGCCCTCTATGCTTGCGCCCTCTATGCTTGCGCCCTCTATGCTTGCGCCCTCTATGCTTGCGCCCTCTATGCTTGCGCCCGTGCTTTGTGCCTCGACGCTTCTTTGATATGAGGAATTAGTTAGAAAATTATCTTGCTTATCGTCGATCCGCCAGGGATTGAAAATCCCTGTCTCATACAAGAAATCCATTGAAATGGATTGGGAGGACGTAAATTCACTTAAATTCTGATGGTTCAGTCCTCTTGAGAGGACTTTTTGTATGAGGCGGGGAATTCGATTCCCCGACGGATCGGAACTGAGAGAGTGATTGTTATTACGGGAATAATTATTGAATTTCCCTTGATTTCCAGAGGGATCGGAGACGATAGAGTTTAATGCGGTGGTTTGTCTCTTCTCCGAAACCCAAGGTAAAGCGGCAAACGGCAAACGGTTGAGTTTCCCGTCAGCGACGATCGCCAAACGTTGATTTTTCAGCTTATCCGCAACAGGAGACAGAAGCATTTTCGCGAGTTCTGTCCCTTCGCTGAGAGGGTTGCGGTTTTCGGCTTGCAGGGCGGTGATATAGAGTTCTGTAGCGGCTTCTATTTCCTGACGGGCTGGGAGTTCGTAGGCGGTAAACTCGGTTTTGCTGACGGCGAAGAGATAGCTGCGTTGTTCTCCGAGGGCGTATTCTAGGAGGAGGATGTCATCGTCAAGAATGTTTGCCTGGATTTCTGACAGGGTGAGGGGTTGAGGATATTTTAAGTTGGCGTAGGCGGGGTTCTCCCGGCGAATTTGGGCTTCGAGGGTTTGCAAATCGTCGAGAATTGTCTCGATCTTGCTTTTGATGGCTTCCAGATCGGCATTAGCATAACCCTTGGGGTTCTGGAGCAATTGCACGCGCTGTTGTTCGGCGGTACTGAGTGCCTGGTTGAGGCGTTTTTCTTCAGCGAGGAGGGCGGAGGGAAGGTCGGCTTTGAGGTCGAATTGTGCTTCGGTGAGAATTTCGGTGAGGGTGCGGGCGCGAGAACTTTCGCTGGCTTGGAAGGCGCGGGCATCGTAGCCTTTATTAGGGTTTTGGCGATGCAGTTCCATCAAGAGGTCGAGATAGAACTGGTAATAGCCTTGGACAGAAGCGAAGTAGGTTTGACGGAGTTCGGTGGTGGGGGCTTTAGTGCGGAGGTCTTCGAGGATGGCGATGGATTTTTCCATCTGGGTGAGGGCGGTTTCAAGGTTGCCTTGGGAACTTTGAGTAGAGGCGATATTCCATAATGTGTTAGCTTCCCCCCCGCGATCGCCCACGGCTTGGCTGAGGGGCAAGGCGCGATCGTAGTATTCAAGAGCTTTCTGCTTTTCTCCTAGGGAGGAGTAGACAGCGCCAATATTGTTGAGGGTTTGGGCTTCTCCGCCGCGATCGCCCACCGCTTGTCGGAGGGGCAAGGCGCGTTCGTAGTATTCAAGGGCTTTCTGCTTTTCTCCTAGGTCGGAGTAGACACCGCCAATATTGTTGAGAGTGGTGCCTTCTCCCCCGCGATCGCCCACGGCTTGGCGGAGAGGCAAAGCGCGATCGTAGTATTCAAGGGCCTGCTGCTTTTCTCCTAGGAAGTTGTAGACAGCGCCAATATTGTTGAGGGTTGCGGCTTCCCCCTTGCGATCGCCCACTTCTTGGTAGAGAGGCAAGGCGCGTTCTAAGTATTCAAGGGCTTTCTGCTTTTCTCCTAGGGA
>NZ_JAYGHV010000170.1:0-12100 GCF_034932145.1 Spirulina sp. 06S082
TCTTTTTGGTCGGACATTTTATCTGGCGAGAATCACCAATTCTGCCTATCTAGGCACACTTGGGTGCATTGGCTTTTTCAGACTAGCACAATTTCAATTAAACTGACTCCCTTGGGTCGGTTTTATTGGCGGGTCAAAATTCATCTCGCCGTTAAGCCTGTCGGCTCTAACGGGAGTCCTCTTTTGACATTTAAGATAGGAACAATGCCAAAATCATTCCCCAATTGTTGCAAACTCCTTCTATATCCCCACATTCCGGGATTTCGTCGCCCGCAGTGAGGACAAGTTTTGACTTCGACAGCGACAATTTTAGAACAGGAGGGACAGCTAACCGGACCACTGGTTTGACGTTTGAGCATCCAAACTTCTCAATTCTGGAGGAATATTCGTATCTTAGCGCGAGTTTGAGAGGGGTAGGATCGGCTGTTTTTTCTTACCTAAGCTACTTAAGCGCGATCGCCGTCGTTGGCTATGTTTGAGAATAATTTGCCCGTATCGCAGCGATCGCCTTAATGACCAGCGAGGAAATTTTAGCCGCCATAAATGTTGAATATATTCGAGATATTGTTTAACGGTGACTTTACTTTCCCCTTCAGTACGTTCTTGAAAAATGTAACCCACTTCTTGAATATACTCAATTTTGCCGCGACCGAGAACTTCTAGCAAAATTTTATAGCCCGTCGGGTTCATCTCGCGTCCTTGAATGGCATCGCGACGCAGGAGAAAATAACCGCTTAAGGGATCGGAAACGCGACCTACTACTTGAGGAACCAGTATGAGTCCCAAGAGTTGAGCGCCCCGAGAGAGAATGCGACGTGCTAAACTCCACTCACTCACACCACCTCCTGAGATATGACGACTGGCGACGGCAAGATCGGCTTTGCGTTCCATTTTCTCGTATAGTTGTAAAAGGGTTTCTGGCGGGTGTTGCAGGTCTGCATCAATGACTCCCAATATTTCACCCCGAGCCATTTGCCAGCCGCGTATCACTGCCGTTGAGAGTCCTTTTTCGTTTTGGCGGCACATCACTTTGAGTTGAGGGTAGGATTTCGCGACCTCTAAGGCGATTTCCCCAGTGCGATCGGGACTATTATCGTCAACAATAATTAACTCGTATTGGTTGGGGATTTTGCGATCGAGTAAGTGAGTTAATTGTTTGACAATCTTTCTAATATTTTGGCTTTCTTTGTAGGTGGGAATAATCAAGGAAAATTTTAATGGTTTCTCTTGCGCGAAGAGGAAGGTAGCACCCGGAATCAAGAATCGTCCACTGGGGACGGGTAGAAGAGACTGAGACATTCTTTTGAATGGTATTTTGTTATGGCTGCGATCGTTGCCCCTCAGAATACCACAAGCACCCTGAGAAAATTCTGTAACTGTCTCAGGAGGCCAACGCAAATTGCAAGGAAATGCTCAAAATCTAAAATATATTAGAGGACTTTAATTTTTGCGATCGCCCAATCATCTTGGGATTCATCCCATACTAAAGAAAAACGAAGTGTTTGAGGGGTAAAATTACCTTTTTTCATCTGATAATCGTAACTAATATTAACTTCTGAAGCATCGGATCGAGAATCCACAAGATTTACATTTTTGATAGCAACGCGATCGACGCTATCCCACCAGTTGTAATAATTAACATATCCATCGGGATGAAGTCTGGGATCATTTTTAATACTTGATGGCAGCATTTGCCAAGCTGACTCATATTGTTCTGAATTGATATAAGAATAATATCGTGTTACTGTTTCTCTTGGATCGGGGCGATCTCTAAAATTGCTATTATTTTGAAGATTGTTGGATTGAGAAGATTGAGGATTTTGCTGAGAATTTCCTGATTTAGAATCCTTGCTTTGTTCGGATTCAACAGCAGAAGGACGAGTTAAAATCAATCCTGCAATGATACCAAAACAAGCCAACCCTCCGATAATTAAACTGCTGATAATTGTGTTATTATTACTTTGTTTCGGTGCAGAAGTTGGCGCAACTGCAATGGTTGCAGAAGGTATTTGTATGGGAGGAACTTGAACGGGAGGAACGAATGCTACAGTGGGAGAACTGGAAACATTTTCAGACTGTAGTGCAGCCAACATTTCTCTGGCTGTAGAAAAGCGATCGCGAGCATGAGATTTCACGGTTTTATCTAAAATATCCCCCAAACTCGGACTGATATTTAAAGCCAATTCTCGCCAAACAATTTCTCCCGTTAAGGGATCGGTTGTCAATGCTTGGGGAACTTTTCCGGTTAATAAATAAATTGCTGTCAGTCCCAAACTATATAAATCGCTAGAAAAAACAGGCCTACCAATACTCTGTTCTGAAGGCATAAAACCGGGGGTACCAATAACAATAGAACTGGTGGGAGTTCCTGATGAAGTCATCACTGTTCCCATTGTTTCTCGCACTGCCCCAAAATCAATCAAAACAGGCTTATTATCAGAACTGCGGAGAATAATATTATCGGGTTTAATATCGCGGTGTATGATGCGTTTATCGTGGATATAAGCCAACGTAGGTAATAAATTAATCAATAAATCTCGAATGCGGCTTTCACTAAAAATTCCCTGTTGTTGTAATTGTTGATTCAGTGTTTTCCCTTCAATATATTCTTGTACTAAATAAAACTCTCCTCCCGATTCAAAATAGGCATAAAGCGAGGGAATTTGCGGTTGTCCTTCTCCTAATTCTTCCAAAATTGCGGCTTCTCGTTGAAAACGTTCTTGTATAATTTGGTAAGTTTTCGGGTCATTATTTGTGGGTTTGAGCAATTTGACAACACAATAACGTCCCGAGGGCATTTGTGTATCTTCTGCCAAAAAAGTCTCCCCAAATCCTCCTTTACTGATAATTCTGAGGATATTATAGCGATCGTTTAAGAGTGCTGATGTCATGGTGATTCTCTCAATAAAATTTTCTCTAGAATTTCATTAGTAATTTGCCAGGGTTGACAAAATTGTACGATACTATCCGGAGAAATTTCAATATTCTTAAGTTTCATTTTGTATCATTTCTCCCTTAAAGTGTGAAGTCGCGATCGCAATTTCGTTCCTATCCTCTAAAATAGTGACCAAATCCAGCAAACATAAACTATGTCTTCTGTAAAAAGTCCTCATCGCACGGTTGTTGGCGATCGCCCTCAAATCATTCTCAATAATCAAGGTCAGGTTTTACCTCCCCTACAACTTACCGCAGACCGACATATTTTAGGTCGCGATCCCAACCGTGCGGATCTGATAGTACCTGGAGATTGGGTCGTTCTTTCGAGCTGCCATGCTATTTTAGAACGAAGAGAACAGAACTATTTCATTTATGATGGGGATGGAATCAATCCCAGTAAAAACGGCTTATTTATCAATCATACTCGCATTACTCACACCCAAGGTTATTGTTTGCAGGATGGGGATGAATTGAAAATCGGACAAAATACGACTAATTTTATTACTTTAACCTACTATAGTTCCAGTTTCCAACCCAGCACGGCTAAGTCCCTCCAAAAATCGATTTCCCTGAACAAAAATCTCACAACTATCGGACGAGAATCGGGGATTGATTTAACCCTTGATTCTCCTATTGTTTCCCGTCGTCATGCCGTTGTAACAATCGATAAAAGCGGACAATATATCATTAAAGATTATAGTACCAATGGTACTTTTGTTAACGGTCAAAGGGTTAATGGCGCTCTCGTTCTTCCTCCAGGTGCAAGCATTCGCATCGGTCCCTATTTATTACTGTTACAAGGGGATCGACTGGTTATTGGAGATAAGGGCGATCGCATTCGTTTAGATGCTTATCAATTGGTGCGAGAAGTTGAGGATAAAGGAGGGAAGAAAAAGATACTCCTCGATGATATTTCCCTTCCTATCGAACCGGGACAATTAGTAGCTTTGGTGGGGGGAAGTGGTGCGGGGAAATCAACATTAATGCGAACGTTATTGGGTGTCGATCCGACAACAACAGGAGAAGTCTTTTTAAATGGAGAAAGTTTACGGACTAATTTTAATATCTATCGTACCCAAATTGGTTACGTGCCTCAAGATGATATCGTTCATCGCGATTTAACGGTGGAGGAAGTATTAACTTATGCCGCAAAATTGCGCTTACCTCCCGATACTAATATTGAAGAGGCGATCGCGAAAACCCTGGAAGAAATTAAAATGTCTCACCATCGCCAAACATTAGTGGGAAAATTGAGCGGAGGACAGCGAAAACGGATTAGTATTGGGGTCGAATTATTGGCAGATCCAAAGCTATTTTTCCTCGATGAACCTACATCGGGACTCGATCCAGGGTTGGATAAAAAGATGATGGAATTGCTGCGAGATTTAGCCGATCGCGGACGCACAATTATTTTAGTCACCCATGCAACCAGTAATATTAATTTATGCGATCGCATTGTTTTTCTGGGACTGGGAACCCAACGCAGAGGAGGAAAACTTTGTTATTTTGGAACCCCTCAAGAGATTCTTAAATTTTTCCAAGACAATTGTTTTTCTGAGATTAAAGATTTATCCGATATTTATAATCACTTAATAGAAGAAGACCATGTAGATCGCGCTAAATACCAATTTAAAAACTCGGATTTTTATACTCAATACATTACCGATCGCTTAAGTATCGAGAGTCATGCTAATCTCGAAAAACCACCGAAACAAAACAAACAATCCTCCCTACAACAACTCATTCTCTTCTCTCGTCGTTATTTCCAATTATTAATTCGCGATCGCGTTAACTTAGGATTAGCACTTCTCACTGCACCGATCGGGATTATTTTAATTACCCTTGCATTAGGAGAGAAAAACCCACTTATTTTAGGTGCAGAAGACGATCCTACCCTTGCACCTTTAGCATTGCGTGTCTTATTTGTCTTTACCTGTGCAGCGATTTGGGTAGGATTATCGAGTAGTTTACAAGAAATTGTCAAAGAAACAGCAATCTATATGCGAGAACGTTTGGTAAATTTGCGTTTATTCTCCTATTTAGGCTCAAAATTAGGAGTTTTGGGAGGATTGGCACTTTCTCAGACTTTACTCATGGCGATCGCAATTTTAGTCTGTTTTCAATCTCCCGAACCCGAGTTAATTCCTTGGAGTTTGGGGATAGGAATTACAACATTTCTAACTCTTTTAACCTGCACGAATTTAGGATTAATGATTTCTGCTTTGGTTAAAAATAGCGCTCAAGCAAACAGCGCATTACCGTTGCTATTACTCCCACAAATTATCTTTTCTGGGGTATTATTTAAAATGGAAGGCATCGGTCAGTATATTTCATGGTTTATGTTGAGTCGCTGGTCTGTGGGGGCTTATGGTGCTTTAGTAAATGTTAATGCTATGATCCCCGAACCAACTCAATTACCCGATGGAAGTACGGTTTCGCAGCCTTTTGAAGCAACTAGCGTTTACGATCCAACTTGGGAAAATTTGGCTTTAAATTGGGGCATCTTGTTCCTTCATGCTGCTATTTATTTTGGGGTGACTTGGTGGACGCAGAAAAGTAAAGATGTGTTGTAATTTGGCGATCGCGAGGATCGCAAGTCACAAAAGCATCAGAATAATAATAAAACTCGTCGGTATAATTGACTTTAACGTTTCCAGCAATGTTAATATTAGTTGTTGACTCAAGAGAAATGATAATATTGAATGAGGAGTCGATTTTCAATGGAGATAATAACAAATTATGCAGGCTCTAGATTCTAAAACACCAATTCAATTACCAGATCATACACAACTACCTTGTGAAGACGGGACATTTGTGAAAAACTTCCAAGAACATCCCCAAAGTATCCTTTTAACCGAATCAATTTGGGGGAAACTACAAGAAATTCACCCCGATCGCCAATTTTGTATCGGTCAAGATAGTGGCATTTACTGGCGTATCACTGAGCCACCCCAAAAGGGAGCAGAAGCACCAGATTGGTTTTATGTACCCAATGTATCCCCAACTTTAGAGGGGAAAATAAGACGCTCTTATGTCTTATGGCAAGAGTTAGTTGCTCCTTTAATCGCGATCGAATTCGTATCGGGGAATGGTGCGGAAGAAAGAGATAAAACCCCTTATCAAGGTAAATTTTGGGTGTATGAAAAAGCAATCCGCATTCCTTTCTATGGAATTTATGAGGAAAAGAAGGCTTCCCTAGAAATGTATCACTTAATTGCAGGAAAATATCAGTTAATGTTTCCCAATGAGCGGGGACATTATGTGATTGAGGGGATGGGTGTTGAGTTAGGAATTTGGCAGGGAATTTACAAAAATATGGATTTACCTTGGCTACGATGGTGGGATTTTCAAGGCAATCTTATCTTAACGGGAGAGGAACGTGCTGATGGAGAAAAACGGCGTGCTGATGGGGAAAAACAGCGTGCTGATGAGGAAAAACTACGTGCTGATGAGGAAAAACTACGTGCTGATGGGGAAAAACTACGTGCTGAACGATTAGCCGCAAAACTGCGAGAATTGGGTGTAGAACTGGAATGAATCACTTAAATAAGGCTTACCCAGTTAGGGAGTGAGATGCTCCCTAGCTGCGATCGCCATTTTTAGGGGGTTTTTTGTAAATCTGGGCGTTCTTCCGGCACGATCGCCCCTTCTACTGGACAAACCTGCAAACAGATACCACAATCGATGCAAATTTCAAAATCAATCCAAAACCAATCCATCCCTTTCCCATTCTTACCGGGACCGGGATGAATGCAGGCAACGGGACAAGCTGTGGCGCAATCCGCTACGCCTTCACAAGTTTCTGTAACAATAGTGTGGGACATTTTAAACTTTTTCTAAAAACCAATCATTAACAATTGTAAAGGCGATCGCCTCCCCAAATTTCCTCCGCAAGCAGGAAACGTAAAAACAATTTAACAAAAAGCTAAGAATTATCTTAAGATTAGGGCAGTAAAGAAAATTTTTTGGTAGTAGACACCAAATTTAGACACTCAAACAAAAATTAGGAGGATATTTTATGGCGCTCGTACCTATGCGGCTGCTCTTAGATCACGCGGCGGAAAACGGTTATGGAATCCCAGCTTATAACGTCAACAATATGGAGCAAATCCTCTCCATTATGCAGGCTGCTGAGGAATCCAACAGCCCCGTCATTCTTCAAGCCTCTCGCGGCGCTCGTTCTTATGCTGGGGAAAACTTCCTACGCCACTTAATCCAAGCGGCAGTAGAAACCTATCCTCATATTCCCATTGCCATGCACCAAGATCACGGCAATGCGCCTTCCACCTGCTACACGGCAATGCGCTACGGCTTTACCAGTGTCATGATGGATGGCTCTTTAGAAGCTGATGCTAAAACCCCCGCTAGTTTTGAGTACAATGTTAGCGTTACGGCTGAAGTCGTAAAAGTCGCTCACTCGATTGGAGTCAGCGTTGAAGGCGAACTCGGTTGCTTGGGTTCTCTCGAAACTGGAATGGGGGAAAAAGAAGACGGCCACGGTGCGGAAGGTGTACTGAGCAAAGAACAACTGCTCACAGACCCCGACGAAGCTGTTGAATTTGTAGAACGCACTCAAGTAGATGCTTTAGCTGTGGCGATCGGCACTAGCCACGGTGCTTACAAGTTTACCCGCAAGCCTACTGGTGAAATCCTCGCTATCAGCCGCATTGAAGAAATTCACAGCCGTTTGCCTAATACCCATTTGGTGATGCACGGTTCTTCTTCTGTTCCTGCTGACTTAATTGAGATTATCAATAAGTATGGTGGCACTATTCCTGAAACCTATGGGGTTCCTGTTGAGGAAATTCAAAAGGGAATTAAGAGCGGTGTTCGCAAGGTAAATATTGACACAGACAACCGTTTGGCAATCACTGCAGCCATTCGTAAGGCTGCTTATGAAGATACCAAGAATTTTGACCCTCGCCATTTCCTCAAGCCTTCTATTAAAATGATGAAGGATGTTTGTTTGGCTCGTTATCAAGCCTTTGGTACGGCTGGTCATGGGACTAAGATTAAGCAAGTTACGTTAGATGAATACGCTCGCAAGTATGCAAGCGGTGAATTGGCTGCTAAGGTCAAAACGGCTGTTGCAGTGTAATTGTCTAACAATTATTAGGTATCAGAAATATCAGTGAATCGTTGAATAGTTCGCCGATATAATTGATGGCCGAAATGGTAAAATTTTCTCCTACTCTCTCAATTGAGGGAGTAGGGGAATATTTTTTGGCAGGTGAAAAAAGTAAATTTTTGTAAAGAAATGAGATAAATTTCCTAAATCGCTTTTCTTGTGAATGGGGACAATTAGCAATCTGGTGTCTGGAGTAAATTCATGAACTATTTTGGGATTGTTATGGAATTTTTGCGCGATCGCATTAAGTTCCTACAAAATGTTCGTAATGGCAAGCATTTGGAGAAATATATTATTTCTTTTGTCTTATGTAGCGCTTTCTTTTTTGCCATCTACGGCGGCATTATGGGGTCATTTAGCGGCGGTTTGCAAGCGATCGCCTCAGCGATCAAACTGCCTGCACTCTATCTCTTAACCCTTTTAATTTGCCTTCCTGCACTCTTCTTTTTTAACGTTGTTTCCGGATCGAAGCGGACATTTCTACACTATTTCTGTTTGCTATTAGCCTCCATGTCTGCTATTAGCGTGATGTTATTCGGTTTTGCACCGATTGTTCTCTTTTTTCGCCTTTCTATCAACGATTATCTCTTTTTTACGCTTTTAAATATTGTTGTTTTAGCTGCTTCTAGTTTTATTGGGGTGCAATTTTTTTACCGCAGTATGCACTTTATCAACGATCTACAAGGAAAACAGAAGATACGGAGTATTTCTGCGGTCAAAGGTTGGTTAGTTCTTTATGGATTTGTGGGTAGTCAATTAGGATGGACATTGAGACCTTTTTTTGGCGTACCTGGTGCAGAATTTGAATTTTTTCGTCCGGTTGAAAGCAACTTTTATGCAGCACTTCTGCAAATATTTGGGAAAATTTTGGGCTTGTATTAAGAATTAAATTAAGTCTCTATCTTTTAGATTTGGGGAAAGAACAGATGAATCATTTTGCGGTTTTAATGGAGTTTCTGCGCGATCGCCTTCAATTCCTTGAAAATATTCGTGACGGCAAATATATCGAGAAATATATTCTTGCTTTTGCAGTTTGTAGTTCTCTTTTCTTGGGACTGTATGGCGGTATTTTAGGGTCTTTTAGTGGCTGGTTACAAGCAATTTCCTCAGCGATTAAACTTCCTGCACTATATTTACTTACCTTGTTAATTTGTCTCCCTTCTTTATTTTTCTTTGATGTCGTTTGCGGGTCAAAACGGACATTTTGGCAATATTGTTGTCTCCTTCTTGCTTCTATGTCTGTTGTTAGTATTATGTTATTTGGATTTGCCCCCATTAGTCTCTTTTTCCGTCTTTCTATGAACGACTACAATTTCTTTAAATTGTTAAATGTTGTCATTTTGATCGTCTCGAGTTTTGTGGGAGTTCAGTTTTTTTATCGCGGGATTCTCTTTATTAACGATATTGAAGGAGTTCAACGCAAACGCAGAGATATTTCCGTGAAAGCATGGTTAGTTTTGTATGGGTTTGTGGGAAGTCAATTAGGTTGGACATTGCGACCGATCTTTGGTTCTCCAGGGAAGTCTTTCGAGATTTTTCGTAATCTTGAAAGTAATTTTTATGCCCATCTCGTTCATATTATCAGTCAGTTTTTTGGCATAAACTAAGAGTTGGGGTGGGTTCTGTCCACCCTGTAAAATTGTTCAGAAGTTATGCTTTATTTTCTAGAAACAATGAAAGAATTTAATCAAGAATTTCACGAACTCAGCATTACATCCCAAGAATTAGAGGAAATTATCCATATTGACGCGATCGCCAATATTGCCATTGACTTCTATCGGGGAGTTATGCAGAAAAAAGGGAAATATTTAGTTTCAACTTTATTGACAGAATTGGGATTGATGGCGATCGCGATCGTTCTCATCTTACCCACAACAGCAATCGTTTTACAAGCATCGGGAACGCGCGATCGCGATCTCGTTTTTCCTCTATTTACAATCTCATTTTCTTTAATTGGGTTAATTTTATTGGCATTTAATCTCTATTGTTGGCAAAAAGCAAAACAACTTAAATCTTTAACTCATCTCCTCAGTGAAATCGAAAAATATAATCGCGTCGTTCATTCCGTTACCTTTGTCGATCGCCTCAATTCCCTCAAATCTTCAGATTCTCAACCGGAACAAAATCGTTTAGAAACTTTTGAACTCCTGCAAACCATTCGTCATAGCTTAATTACCGCATTGAATGTCGAACAGTTGATGCGAGAACAAACCCAGTGGATCGCCAGTCGCTACGAACTCCTTGCAACCTTAGAAAGCGATCTTGATATTTTAATGGCATTTACAGCCAGACATGATGAGAATGATAACAGTCAACTATTCAACGAAGCACTGCAAATTGGCTTGAACGTTCATAAAGAAATCAAGAAATTTCAGCGCGATCGATAAGGAGAAAGAGATATTAAGTTATTATTTTCCACTTCTGGCGAAGAAAATATTAATATTTTCTAAAATTTTCTCGCATTCCCCAGTCTGAGTAAATCCCTGTAAGCGCTTATATTTCGTCAATCTTCACATATTTTATCGATCTTCAGCCAACTAGGGAATATTATGATGAAGGCAGGGGCATTTACTATCCCTTTTTCCGTTCCCCGTTCCTTCCCCGGCCAATAACTGGTCAAACCAATTGTAACTCTAAAAAGGATTATGGCGAGTGGCAAAGTTTTGATTCTCGATGACAACCATGCGACAAGAACGCAACTTCGGGAATTTTTACCAAAAGGGCAATACGAAATTAAAGAAGCAACTGATGGAGAAGGGGGTCTATCCCTCATTCAACAGGAACGCTCGAATATCCGTTTTATTATTTTAGACTCAGCCTTGCCAAAAGTGAATGGCTGGGACGTTTTAGAACAGCTTCAAGCAGATGCGGAACTGCAAAAAATCCCCCTAGTGATGATGACGGAGTTAAACGATTTTCCTATCTCGTCTCATCCGATGGTGGAATTTTTACAGAAACCCTTTGAGAGACAAGAATTGCGGACAGTTGTTAAAAATGCCGTTGGGAAGGCGATTTCTGTTTATCAGGATATACTGCGCGATCGCGAGGAAGAATCTCTTACTTCTCAAGGCGATCGCGAATCTGTTGAGGAAGAATCTCTTACTTCTCAAGGCGATCGCGAATCTGTTATCGAACCTACTGTCGATCTGGATAATATTTTTGAAACTTTTGTTGAATCGGAACGCAACGATCCTGAATCTAGTCTATCTTACCCCGAAGACGAGGCGATCGCGCAGCCGCGATCGGAGGAACAAGAACTCGATTTTTCCTTTGATACAACAGGTACAGAGGATGCGATCGATCGAGATGAAATGACAGCTTTAGGATTAAATTTTCCCGCTTTGGATGCTGTTATTTTACCAGTAGAAGAACGTATAGATAATCAAGAAGATGGTGTTCAAGAACAGGATTTTTCTTTCGATACAACGGGTACAGACGAAACAATTGATACAAGTGAATTAGATGCTTTGCAGCAAGAGGAAGAATCTCCGCAAAAACCAGATGAGAAAAATAATGTAGAAGTTTTAGATATAAGTTCACCTTCTTTAGAAAAACAAAATAAAAGGAGTGAATCTTTTGATTTTTACTCCGACTCTATATCGTCAATAATTGATGAAGAAAAAGCAGAGATAGATGAATTTCCTTCTTTAGATATTGATTTATCAGCAGAAGACTTAACTCCAGAGATAGATGGATTTCCTTCTTTAGATATTGATTTAGCAACAGAAGATTTAACTCCAGAGTTCGATGAATTTCCTTCTTTGGATATTAGCCTATCACCGGAAGACCTAACTCCAGAGATCGATGAATTCCCTTCTTTGGATATTAGCCTATCACCGGAAGACCTAACTCCAGAGATCGATGAATTCCCTTCTTTGGATATTAGCCTATCATCGGAAGACCTAACTCCAGAGATCGATGAATTCCCTTCTTTGGATATTAGCCTATCATCGGAAGACCTAACATCAGAGATCGATGAATTCCCTTCTTTAGATATTAGCCTATCATCGGAAGATTTTGAAGAAGATAATTCAA
>NZ_JAYGHV010000171.1:0-11860 GCF_034932145.1 Spirulina sp. 06S082
ATGGTTCTCAAAATATTGGTGCGAGATATTGGGCTTGGAAACGCAAACTGGCGCACAGAAATGGTTGTCAGTTGTCTGATGGCAAAAGTTCCTCAGACAAACGGAGAATGCCCGTCACTCTCTCTACATTATGGGAGAGTGAAGCCCCTCATCTATCCGAAGGATGATGAGCGGGTGTATTCACTCAATAACTCAACTTGCTAGTTATTTATCTACATCTCTTCCCTAATTCCATTAGGCAGAGGTGAGAACAGGACTCATTACCATACCTGATAGCATCCGTTCTAGCTCATCTCGCCCCGGAAAACCTTCAAGACGATGAATGACCTCTCCTTCGGAAAACAGAAGGACTGTGGGCAAAATCTTTAAACGGTAGGTGTTAACAAGTTTAAGATTTTCATCGGCATTGATTTTAACCAGTTTAAGCGGTTGATGACTTTCCTCTCGAAACTTGAGTAAAGTGGGTTCAATATCTCGACACAATTTACACCAAGGTGCCCAAAAATGAACCAAAACGGGTTGTGCGGATGCTAAAACGTGCTGGTTAAAATCGAATTCGCAGAGATGGCGCATTTTCTTCTTGTGGAATTTAAAAGCGGGCATTGTTATGCAATTCATGCTACATCTAATTGCGATTCATTACCAGAAAATGTTATGGGGGAAATAGCTACCAGGGAACTCTGGCCGTGACAGCGATCAACCATGGGTGTCCCCACCAAAGCAGGGCGATAAAGGCGGTGACTCCTAAATAGGCAGGACAGAGAAATTCCTGCCATTGTAGGGTTTGACGACCCTCGAGGATAGCACGGAAGGGAATGACCGAAGTTCGTTCTTTAACTTTGAGAAACTCATCCCCATAACGTTGATGCCAACGGCGATCGCCATGCCACACCGCGAAGACATGATGAGCGATTAGCCCCAAGGAAGTCAATAGTGTAAAGGTACTGCCGATCCAAAGAGTGTGGGCAATACACCAGATAACCTGTCCCACCATTTGCGGATGTCGAGTAATGCGAATGATTCCTGTTTCGTAAAGATGAATCTCTGGTTTTTGGATAGCAGCAATTTCCAAAAGATTGAAAGTTGCGGGATAGAGAAAGAAAAAAGAAATCGCACTGAGACTCCAAACAACTGCCTTGATGCCTGGAATGCCTTGCACCTGCCACAAAATCAAACCATCGTAATGATGATTAAAGAAATAAATAATTAATACCGTCGCGAAAGGAATGCTGACGAGGGCAAAGAAAACCCGATAGAGTCTCGCACCAATTTTAGCTTCCCCCCAGCCTCGCAGGGCGGCTAGACCGCTATGGGCGATCGCAAACCCGAACAGCAGTGCTAACATTATCCCGTGACTGGCGCTAAACCATGAATCCCTCATTTTTAATGTTTTTTAATAATCCACTGAAGGCTAGGTTTTCTTGGACTTGGTTAAGTAAACCTAATGATTCTCAGCTTAACCGTTACCCTGTTGTGATACTGTCAAGGTCAACAGGGGACGCGCAACAAGCGCAAGATTAACATATAAATTGATTAAATCAGATCGTTGAATCAGACTGTGAGTGTTGGAGTCCCCAAGCCCTTTATTTTCTCTTTGGGTATTATGTCGGAAATTCCGTTCACCCTCGACCAACTTCGCATCCTCAAAGCCATCTCGACTGAGGGGAGTTTTAAGCGGGCTGCAGATAGTCTTTATGTCTCTCAACCCGCCGTCAGCTTACAGGTGCAGAACCTGGAAAAGCAAATGGGGGTTTTCCTGTTCGATCGCGGCGGACGCAAGGCACAATTGACAGAAGCGGGGCATCTTCTCCTCAATTATGGGGAAAAAATTCTCAGTTTGTGTCAAGAAACCTGTCGGGCGATCGAAGATTTGCAGAATTTGCAGGGGGGAACTCTGATCGTGGGGGCTTCCCAAACCACGGGAACTTATTTACTTCCCCGCATGATCGGTCTATTTCGCCAACATTATCCCGATGTATCGGTGCAGTTGCAAGTTCACTCCACTCGTCGTACTTCTTGGAGTGTTTCTAATGGTCAAGTCGATCTGGCGATTATTGGCGGTGAAGTACCTTCAGAGTTACAAGAGATACTCGAAATCAAGTCTTATGCTCGAGATGAACTGGCTTTAATTTTACCCTTGTCCCATCCCTTTGCTAAATTGGGCATTATTCAGCGAGAAGACCTTTATAAACTTAATTTTATTGCCCTCGATTCTCAATCGACGATCCGCAAGGTGATCGATCGCGTTCTGACAACGGCGGATATTGACCCCAAGCGGTTAAAAATTGAAATGGAACTCAATTCCATCGAAGCGATTAAAAATGCTGTCCAGTCGGGTTTAGGTGCCGCTTTTGTCTCTATTTCTGCGATCGAAAAGGAATTACGCATGAAAATCCTGCACCGCGTCAATATTGAAGGCGTTACGGTGAAACGCACTCTTTCTGTAATTATCAATCCCACGCGCTACCGTTCTAAAGCTGCCGAGGCTTTCATTCGGGAGATTTTACCTCAGTTTTCTACCCATAAGGATTTCGCTTTAATCGGGCGACCGCAACAGGATAAAGTATCTAAAGCCAGCGAGAAAGCAGCTAAAGCGAGAGAAGAGGAAAGTGAGTTAAATTCATTGACATCGGAATCAACGGAAACTTGACGGAAACTTAAGTAGGGCGATCGCAAAGCATCTCGAAACGAGAGTTGTGCTTTATTCTCGGGCATTTTTAGAGTGAATAAACAGTTGGAATTGAAAAAAATGTACGGTTTTGGCGGTCCCTTTGGTGGCGATCCCAACTACGTGCAAGGAGTAGCCCAAAAATTAGGAGGAATGCTGGTGGCGATCGCCCTTTCTGGAAAAGCCTCGGCAATTTATTGGGCAGTTAGTCCCGATGGAGGTAAAATCGAAGAAATTGGCGAATATAGCGAACAAGATTGGCAAGATAAGGCGATCGCAAGTCCTCATATCAAATCCGCATGAATACTATCATTAAAAATCTAGGGAGCGAGACGCTCCCACTACGATAATATTCAATAATTACAGTAGTGCGGGTACCTTGCCCGCTTGTTATACCCATTAACCGGATTTGATATCAAGTGCAAAAATATGGTTGCATCCATGCAAAACGAAGCTGATATTTTAGCCGTTTCCAATGGGTTTCTAGTTCAATCAAAACCACTTCTCAAAGTGTTATACAAGTGATGGCAGATGCACCAATTAATTTGCCACCACCTCCTCAACAAATTGCGATCGTCCCCTATGTAGGGGTTTGGTCTCCAAACCCCTACATAGGGGAATTTTGTCATCCTTTAGCGATTTTGTAATTGAGCGGGTTTGACTGCAATATTGAGAGAATCATTACCTCGCCGAACCTTAAAGGTCAAAGATTGACCAATGCGACTTTCCTCAACAATATTTTGAATTTCTAGCCCGCTTTTCACAGGCTTACCATCAATTTCAACAATAATATCAGCACGACGCAATCCCGCTTTAGCCGCAGGAGTATCGGGCAAAATCCGCCAAATTAAAACTCCTTCTACTTCCGGAATGATAAAGGTTGAATTGGGATTTTCATTGCTGCGTTTCGCCAATTCCGGCGTAATATCTCGCATTTCAATGCCTACATAAGGGTGAGGAACCTCCTTACCCGCCGCAAGGATATCCTTTAACTCCTTGGCCTTATTGATGGGAATAGCAAAGCCAATTCCTGTCGCATTGGCGCGGATCGCCGTATTGATGCCGATCGCCTCCCCTGCTGCATTCAACAAAGGTCCTCCAGAATTACCAGGATTAATCGCCGCATCGGTTTGCAGGAAATTGAGGCGTTTATCGGGAATGCCGATTTGAGAAGAAGGACGATCTAATGTGCTAATAATGCCCAAGGTGACGGTATTGTTTAATCCTCCTGGACTCCCTACCGCGATCGCCCAGTCTCCTACTTGCATCCGATCGGAATCCCCCAAAGGAGTTACGGGTAAATTGCTTGCCCCCTTAATTTTCACCACCGCCAAATCCGTCACGGGGTCCGATCCCAATACTGTCGCCTCAAATTCGCGACCATCTTGTAGGGTAACATTGACCTCATCTGCTCCACTGACCACATGAGCATTGGTGAGAACAATGCCATTTGTGTCAATAATAAACCCAGACCCTTGACCCGATACGCGTCGTTCTTGGGGCATTTGTTCGGGAAAGCGATCGCCGAAAAATTCTCGAAAAAAAGGGTCTTCAAACATAGGAGGGCGGCGGGTTTCCACCGTTCGTGCCGTATCGATGCGAACTACCGCAGCCCCGGTTTGGGCGATCGCCTTGGTGACGAAACTGCCTTGACTGGAGGGAGTCAGTTGGGCAACGAGGGTGCCAGAATTTTCGACTGGAGATACGGCGATCGGGGCGGGATCTGCTTGGGAAGAAGAGACGCGCAACGTCCCAAACGTCAAGACCACCCCCAGGATTAATGCGAGTAAATGGGTAGCAAATCTTTGCATGGCTGTTGAAAAACGCATCGTTATATCGTTATAACGTTCAATTAAGAAACTAATTGCAGAATTTAAACAAAATTCTAACCTTATCGATGTTAGCGCGAGATTTTCGCACAATGCTAAAGTCAGATTTTGGCCAGCAGAAGAGGATTTATCTTGATACACTGGGATCGGTAGGTTCAGAGGCAAAATCGTGACCCAAACACAAACATCAGCAAGTACAATCGGGAACTATGCTCCGGATTTTGAGTTGCCTGGCATTGATGGAGAAGTGTATCATCTCGCTTCTTCCCTCGAACTATTGCAGGGTTTAGGGGTTGCTTTCATTAGCCATGAATGTCCCTACGTCCAACTGTATCTCGATCGCCTCAAACAAATTCAAGGGGAATTTGGCGATCGCGGTTTTTCCCTGATGGCCATTAACGCTAACGATTCCGATCGAGTCCCCTCTGACAATTTTGAGCAAATGAAAATCTTTGCTCAAGAGCAAACCTTAAATTTTCCTTATCTGCGCGATCCTTCTCAAGATGTGGCCTTGGGGTTCAAGGTGGAAGGAACTCCCGAAGTTTTTTTAGTCGATAAAAGCGGCATTATCTGTTATCGGGGGGCGATCGACGACTGCCCAGAATCTCCCCAAACCGTTACCAAACATTATCTTCGTAATGCGATCGCCGCTCTCCTCGAAAATAAGCCCATTTCCCCCGCAAAAACTGCCCTAGTCGGTTCTCCCCTAAAATGGCGCGAAGCCTAAACTCTCCCCCAACTCCCCCCCCACTTCCCACCCTCCCCACCCTCCCCACACTCCCCCAACTCCCCACACTTTCCCCATTGCCTGTATAGTAATTGAGGCAAATCAAACGAGCCAATCCAGTCAAAATCGTAAGTAAAGTCGCAAAAAACCGATGGCATACCGAAGGGTTTTACTAAAATTGAGCGGCGAAGCCTTAATGGGGGATTTAGGTTATGGGATCGATCCTCAAGTTGTTGCAGATATCGCCAAGGAAATTTCCGAAGTCGTCAAAATTGGCATACAAATTGCCATAGTAGTCGGAGGAGGGAATATTTTCCGAGGGGTTAAAGCCTCTGCCGCCGGAATGGATCGAGCCACCGCCGATTATGTGGGTATGATTGCTACGGTTATGAATGCCATGACCTTACAAGATGCCCTCGAACAAATGGAAATCCCCACCCGAGTACAAACGGCGATCGCCATGCAAGAAATTGCCGAACCTTATATCCGCAGAAGGGCGATTCGTCACCTCGAAAAAGGGCGGGTGGTCATCTTTGGCGCAGGCTCTGGTAATCCCTTTTTTACCACAGATACCACCGCCGCCCTCAGAGCCGCCGAAATCGAAGCTGAGGTGATTTTTAAAGCCACTAAAGTCGATGGCATCTACGACTCAGATCCGAAATTAAATCCCCAGGCGCGACGTTATAAGAGTTTGACTTACGGCCACGTTTTAAGCCATGACTTAAGGGTAATGGACGGCACCGCGATCGCCCTTTGTAAAGAAAATAACATCCCCATCATCGTTTTCGATCTTTCCGTCAATGGGAATATTATTCGCTCGGTGAGTGGGGAACAAATTGGAACCTTGGTAGGAGGCAACTGTGAAATTAACTGAAATTGAAGACCACATGACCCAAACCGTTGAAGCAACCCAACGCAACTTTAATACTATCCGCACGGGTCGCGCCAATACGCAACTCCTCGATCGCATTACGGTGGAATATTACGGTGCGGAAACACCTCTCAAAGGAGTGGCCAACATCAGCACCCCCGATGCCACCACGATTCTGATTCAGCCCTACGATAAAAACAGCATGGGGGCGATCGAAAAAGCGATTACCCTCTCAGACATCGGATTGACTCCCAATAACGACGGTGCAAATATTCGCTTGAATATTCCCCCTCTCACCAGCGATCGCCGCAAAGAATTAGTCAAACAAGTGGGAAAACTGGCGGAAGAAGGCAGAGTGGGTATTCGTAATATTCGCCGGGATGCGATCGAGTCTGTCCGAAAACAGGAGAAAAAACACGACCTCTCCGAAGATGAATCCCGAGATTTACAAGAACAAATCCAAAAAATGACGGATAAATACAATCAAGAAATTGATAAAATCTTGGCGGCTAAAGAGAAAGACATCACGACGATTTGAGGAATCTAAATGCTGGATTGTATTATTGTTGGAGCCGGACCTGGGGGAGCATCTGCTGCTTATCATCTCGCTAAACGAGGGCGCAGGGTAGTGGTGTTAGAAAAAGCCAAACTCCCCCGTTATAAGCCCTGTGGGGGCGGTGTTTCTCCCGTTGTTGCCCAATGGTTTGATTTTGATTTTAGTCCCGCGATCGCCGCTAAAGTCGATGGCGTTAAATTCACCTGGCAGCATGGCGATCGCGTTGCCGCAAACCTCAATACGGAACCGATGTGGATGGTTAAGCGAGATGTCCTCGATCGCCTCTTATTGGAGCAAGCTCAAGCATTGGGTGCAGAGATTCGAGATGAGACAGAAGTAACTGCTCTCAACTTTAACGGCACGGCTTGGCAAGTTAGCACCACCGGGGGCAATTTAGAAGCCACCTACGCGATCGGTGCCGATGGTGCCACAGGGATTTGTACCCAATTATTCGGCTTTGAAGAGCGAGAAATTCGTCCGGGTGGAGTATTGGAGATTAACACGCCCCCCGATGCTCCCGATGCGGTTCATTTTGACTTTGGTTCTCTCAAAAAAGGCTTTATTTGGGACTTTCCCCAAGGTAGTTCCCATACCGCCAGTGCAGCGATCATGAGAGGATCGGGAAAAAACTCAGAAGTCAAAAAACAATTGCTCAATTATGCCAAACAACTCAATCTCGATGAAAGTCAATTCACTTATTATGACTGTCCGACGGTTTTATGGAGTGAAGAGCGTGTCTTTCATCAGCAGAATTCCCTGTTAGTGGGAGATGCTGCGGGCTTGGCAGATCCTCTCCTTGCCGAAGGAATTCGCCCAGCTTTATTGAGTGGTCTTCGTGCCGCAGAAGCCATCGATAATTCTTTGGCGGGAGATAATAATGCCTTAGAAAACTATACACAAATCCTGCAAGAAGAATGGGGAAAAGATATGGGTTATGCTAAAACTTGGGGGGATTTTTTCTATAACAAATATAATATCCCCGGAATGTCTTCTCAAATTTACAAAATTGGAGTTAAACGTCCTGTTGCCGCTAAAATCATGAGTCAAATTCTCTGTGGCGAGATGCGTTATTCCGATGTGGGGGAACAAGTGATTAAAATCTTCAAAAAGTTTTTTAAACTGGGAAAATAAGCGATCTTTGACGGTTTGCCCTCTGTCATCTTAAAATGCAAAATTATTGCCTTGAGCCGACTATAATGGAAAAATACAAAACAACGTTTTGACATTAGGGTGTCCCCAGCCAAGAGAGGACAACAGAGGAAATGAAGCTCTCAGGCTCAGTGTTGTAGCAATCGTAGATAAGGTCACGTTATTTCCAAATTCCGAATAATGTCAGTATCTCTAGAAATGAAAACCGATGTCGATCTGATCAAAACCCTCAGCCCGAGTGCAATGGATCAGATCATGTTTTACTTAGCCTTTAGCGCCATGCGGACAAGCGGCCATCGACATGGTGCCTTCCTGGATGCAGCAGCGACGGCGGCTAAGTGCGCGATTTATACCACGTTTGTCGAACAGAGCGAAAATATTCGCATGACCGGACATTTGCATCATATCGAACCCAAACGGGTGAAAGCAATTGTAGCTGAGGTTCGACAGGCGATCGCCGAGGGCAAGTTATTAAAAACATTAGGGTCCCAAGAACCCCGCTATCTGATTCAATTTCCTTATGTTTGGTTAGAAAAATATCCTTGGCAGAAAGGGCGATCGCGGATTGAGTCCACCAGTTTGACAACAGATCAAAAACAGAATATTGAAGCCAAAATTCCGGATAATCTACCGGATGCCCTCTTAATCAACTCGTTTCAATTTTTCGAGTTGATCGAATTTCTTCACTTACGTTCTCAAGAAATATTGCCTGAAGAAAGGCGAATGTCTATGAGTGAGGCATTGGCAGAACATATTAAACGGCGCTTGGTTTACTCGGGAACGGTGATGAGAGTAGACAATTCTTGGGGGTTGCCTTTTTATGCTC
The DNA here is from genome assembly GCF_034932145.1 of Spirulina sp. 06S082. Classification (NCBI taxonomy): domain Bacteria; kingdom Bacillati; phylum Cyanobacteriota; class Cyanophyceae; order Spirulinales; family Spirulinaceae; genus Spirulina; species Spirulina sp. 06S082. The sequence goes on from NZ_JAYGHV010000171.1 coordinate 8,627, forward strand.
TCACTCGTCCCACCTATTCTCCTGTAGGACGAGAAGAGCGCACTTATACGATGGTAGAAGATACTGCTCGTTATTTTCGTATGATGCGAGATTGGGCAGAGGAAAAACCCAATGTAATGCGTTTATTGGAAGAATTAGACATTCCCGAAGAAAATCTAGCGGCGGCAAAAGCGGATTTAGATGAAGTCATTCGCACTTGGGCGGATAAACACCACCGCAAGGGAGGTAAATCCATGATTTTACAGATGGTGTTTGGAGACAAGGAAGATTAGTCGATCGCCTCTCCAAGACAGCAAAAAACGCGAAGAGTAAATCTTTGCGTTTTCTGTATTTAATGAAATGGGGTCAATTAAAACCTAGCTTAGAAACAAACAATCGACTACCATTCCCGCACATAACAACATCATGTAGAGAATGGAATATTTAAAGAGAGATTTTGCCAAAATTTTATCCGAGGGATTTTGCTTGAGTTGCCATGCTTTGCGAACAAAAATAGCATTGAGAATGACCGCGATCGCGCCGTAAATCCAGCCCAAAACTCCCAAAGGATATATTAAGAAGAAAGTAAAAGGAACAACCGCTAAAGTATAAAGCCAAATTTGTTTTACCGTCTCTTCTTCTCCTTCGATGACAGGCAACATGGGGATATTAACTTGCGCGTAGTCATCCCGAATCATTAATGCTAATGCCCAGAAATGAGGAGGAGTCCAGAGGAAAATAATCGCAAAAAGTAACCAAGGAGCCCAACTTAAACCCCCCGTTACTGCTGCCCAACCCACTAAAGGAGGAATCGATCCGGCTGCCCCGCCAATGACAATATTATGAACCGTCGATCGCTTCAAAAAGCGCGTATAAACGATCATATAAAACCCAATACCAGACATGGCTAAAAAGGCACTGGCTAAATTAGCAAATAATGCTAATAGAGAGAAAGATAAAGACCCTAGGATAATAGCAAAGATGAGAGCATGATGGGGTTGAACTCGACCAGAAGGAATGGGACGCTTGCGAGTCCGTAACATTTCATAGTCAATATCGCGATCGTAAACACAATTAAAAGTTTGAGCAGAAGCGGCGGCTAAAGTCCCACCAAGTAAGACGATGAGTAATAAAATCGGATCGATTTGTCCTTTACCCGCCATCCACATAGCGGCGGCTGTCGTAATCAACAACAGAGGAATAATACGAGGTTTCGTCAGTTGAAGATAACTTTGGCAAACTTCCCGAAAATTCTCGTGTCGAGAAGGCAAACTTGTTCCTAACATACTCATTTCCTAAATAAATAACGTGCAAGGTGAGAAAAAATGATTTTAGTGGGAGTATTGTCCTGTATTGGTTTCTCCCGCGCTAAGAGAATGATTGAGATTGAGTGACATTACGGCGAGCCAACACGGAAAACATGACTAAAACTCCAAGTAATGCTGCCCCGATCGCCTGATGGGAAATCGTCAAGATTTCTACTTGCAACCGAAAGCGATAGGTCGCAACTCCCAATAAAATTTGCAGTAAGACTAAAAACGCCGCAGAATTTGCCAGAATTCGCAGGGTAGGATGGAGGGCTGGGGTGCGCCAAGCAAAGACGATCGCGGCTACTGTCGTCAGGGTGGCGGGGATGACTCCGAGCAAATGGCTGTTCATAACGGCGCAAAGGTGGGAACCCCACAAACACTGATGTAATGCCCATTGAGAGGCGACTAATGCCCCTAACAAACTTTGCAGGTAAATGGCGATCGCGGCGGCCAGACCCAAACCAGAGAGATATTTTCCTGTTCCTGTTGCGTTATAGGGCATCAAGGCGGCACCGATCGCCAATAGAGTACAGAAGAAGAGTAAAGCGGTTCCTAAATGGGCGGTGACAACGTCAAATCGTAGGAGTTCCGTCACCGTCAGTCCCCCGAGTAGACCTTGAACGAGAATCGATCCCAGGGCAAAAGTTGAAGCGTAAGGCAACCAGCGAGGCAGTTGCGATCGCCACCACCAGGACAACCCGGCTAAGGCGATCGCGCTAAACCCGACGATGGCTGCGTCTAAGCGATGAAACCACTCTAGAAACACTCGTAGGTTCATCTGTTCAAAGGGCAAAAATTGTCCATAACAGAGAGGCCAGTCAGGGCAGGCCAGCCCGGCATTCATCACCCGCGTGGTACTCCCCACCGCCATCAATAGAAAGGTAGCAATGGCGATTTTCCACACCAAGCGGCGAATTTGCACTTGAGGGGAAAGTGGGGCAATTGATGGTTTAAGAACTGATTCGGTCATGGGTGTTTTTTACTTTAAAATTCATCAATAACGAGCGATCGCTCCTTCTTTTTAGCAAGAGGATGTTTCTTGAGGGTTGATGAGAGTATTGGCTCACCTTCTTACGACTTTAACGAAATTCCAGCAATTGCTAGATTGACTTTAAGTATTCTTCAGATTGCTAATGGCAAACCTTAAAAAAAGTTTACGAAAAGATTAAAAAATAATTAAGAATCTACGGCGATCGCCAAAAATTATACAGAATCCAGTTCCCACAAACCTTTATTAACACGAACACCTGAAATACTGTAGCGACGTTGCACGCAACGTCGCTACAGAAGGAAGAAGGAAGAAACAATAAAAATGTCCCTCTCGCTACAGAAAATTTCCTGTTTAGGGTGGATTTTCGGCAATCTTAAAAGAGTGTCAAAATATACAACAGGGCAAAAAGAATAATCCAGATAATATCGACAAAGTGCCAATAAATTTCCGCCATTTCGACTCCGGTGTGTTTGTGGGCGTGGTAATGACCGGGACGGCGCGATCGCCAAACAACACCTAAAATGAGCATAATGCCGATAAAAACGTGCAAACCGTGGAATCCGGTCATAATATAAAAACAGTTAGAAAAAACGTTTTCAGTCAGACCATATCCTAAAGTTAAATACTCATAAACCTGACCGCCGAGGAAAATAGCACCCATTAAAGCCGTAATACCATACCATAAACGCAATCCAGAGACATCATTATTTTTAACCGCCGTATCGCCGCGATGAATGACAAAACTACTGGAAACTAAGATAATGGTGTTAATGGTGGGAAGCAAAAGTTCAACTTCTGTTCCTTCAGGAGGCCAAGTTAAATGAGATGAACGGTAAATCAGATAAGAGACAAATAAGGCCGCAAACATTAAAGATTCAGAAATCAGGAAAACCAGCAGCCCGAAAGTTCTAAAATCATGTTCTTCATGAGCGGCTTCTGGGGGTTTCGATCCGT
>NZ_JAYGHV010000172.1:0-11815 GCF_034932145.1 Spirulina sp. 06S082
TGTTCTCTCTGGGTTTGCTGGATTTGCAGGCAATATTTCGGGAACAACGCGATCGCCTTCCCTGCAAGGTCAAGTCTCCCTCGATCGTGTCGCTTTTAACCAACTCGTCCTCGATCCCGTCCTTTCCGGGGAAGTCAATTTTGTAGCGGGAGAAGGAGGCAACGCAGACATACGCGGAATCAGAGATAAAATTACCGCAACTTTAGATCGCAACTATCTCCCAGAAACCTTTGCCGTCAAACTCGACGAATTTACCGCCACTGGAGAACGAGAAGGCAACATTCTCAACGCAGAGATAGCGAACCTGCCCCTCGCTTTAGCCAAAGCAATCGCACCCCTGCACCTCTTTCCCCGCGTCATCGCCGCACAACCCCTCTCCGGTAGCTTGGATGGAAACTTAGCCGTTAACCTGAAAACCTTTGACGCAACAGGCAATATCACGATCGCAGATCCGGTTGTTGGACTCATTAGCGGCGATCGCTTTAAAGGCAACATTGCCTACGCTAACGGCGCGATCGTCCTCGAAGCAGGAGATTTAAGAGTTAGAGAAACCCAATATCTCTTAGATGCTAGAATTAGTGAGTTATTTAGCGATCCCAAAATTCAAGGCGAGATTCAAATCGCTAATGGAGACATTCAGGATTTACTAAAAACCTTCCGCCTCAAAGACTTTCAGGATTTCTTGCGCCTCGCCCGCACCCTCGAAAGAGATGCACCAGGAGATGCAGAGGACTTAAAGACCTTTGCCGTGGGTTCTGTGGAGGAAACCACAATACTCGAACAACTCCGTCGCTTGTCAGAGATTAATACCCTGCAAGACCTGCAAGAAGAAGAACGCCGTAAAGCCTTTCCCGTACCCCCTCTAGCAGACTTGCGCGGTAATTTTGACGGGACGCTGCAAATATCCACCAGACTCCGAGAAGGGTTTGCAGGGACTGACGCAGACTTCGATCTTTCTGGATTAGATTGGCAATGGGGTTCCTTTGAAGTGGATACTGTTGTTGCCAAAGGCAGCATCGAAAAAGGACTGATTACCATCTTACCCCTAGAAGTGCGAGCCGGAGAAGGATTTGTGCAAGCATCGGGAACCTATGGCGGAGAAGGCATTTCCGGTAAAGTAGACGTGACCGAATTTCCCATTATCCTCTTACAAGATTTACTCCCCTTACCCCCCGCGATCGGTTTTAGCGGTCGTATCAATTTAACCGCCAACCTTTCCGGAACCCAAGAAAACCCCCAAGCACGAGGTAGAGTGGATATTGCCGATACCAAAATTAACGATACTGACGTTTATTCTGCCGAAGGAACCTTCAGTTATAACAAAGCACGCTTGCGATTTTCCGGCAAGAGTCTCTTGGCAGAAGAGGGAACCCCTTTAACTTTAACCGGAGTCATTCCCTATCGCCTGCCCATCCCCATCGCCTTACCCCCTGAAGATAATTCCTTAAGTCTGCAAGCTAATCTTGAAGATGACGGACTGGCAATTATTAATATTCTCACCCGTCAGCAATTGGAATGGGAAGGAGGGAAAGGCAAAGTTGATGTAAAAATTAATGGTTCCATCGATCCCGAGACGAAACGCTTAAAAACCTTAATCGCTGATGGCAATATTAGCCTAGAAGATGGCATTGTTAACCTACAAGTCATTCCCGACCCCATTACCGACATCAACGGGGAAATTGCCCTTAATTTTAATAACATTGATGTAAAGAATTTAACCGGAAAATTTGGCGGAGGAGATATCATTGCTTCGGGAACTCTCCCCACCTTTTTAGCCACACCCCAAGAAAACCCCCTGACGGTAAACCTAGAGACCTTGGCTTTGAATTTAAAAGGGTTATTAAGGGGAAATATTCAGGGAAATATGCAAATTGCCGGCACCGCGATCGAACCCATCATTTCCGGGGCATTAGAGGTGGCTAATGGTAGTTTACAAATTTTAGGAGCGGCGGGACAAGGAGCAAAGGGAGATTTGCCCGGTAGCGGCGATGTGGGTTTGGCAGATTCTGTCTCTTTTGATAACTTACAACTGACTCTCACGGATAATTTTGCGATCGAACAATTGCCGATTTTAAAGTTTATCGCGGGGGGAAGTTTTCTCGTTAATGGTACCCTAGCGGACTTGCAACCCGAAGGTACAATTCATCTCAAGCGGGGTTTTGTGAATTTGTTTACCACAACTTTCCGTTTAGAACGCAATTATGACAATATCGCCCGTTTCGTTCCCGAACGGGGATTAGATCCGGAGTTAGACTTATTATTATTAGGGTCTGCGTTGGAAACTTCTCGCCCCATTTTGAGAAGCGATACTCTAACTTCTGAGGTTCGAGATACTGCCACTAATATCGGTTCCGTACAAACCCTGCGAATTGAAGCACAAGTGACCAGTACGGCGTTTGAGTTGGCGGATACGTTGAGGAATTCGGCGGCAACTGGGGGACGACCCGCACAACAAGTTCTAACTTTAAGGAGTACCCCTCGGCGCAGTGAAACAGAATTGATTGCTTTGTTGGGGGGTGGGTTCATTAATGCTGTGGCTGGGGGAGATAGTACGGCACTGGCGGGAGGTTTGGCCAATATTGCCGGGACAGCGCTTTTAGGGGGCGTACAGGGGCAAATTGCTGACGCATTTGCGTTGGATCGTTTCAGCATTTTTCCGGCGGAGGTGATTGATGATACGGGACGCACGGGAACATTAGGGGTAGCGATGGAGTTGGGGAAAGATTTCGGGCGCAATTTTTCGATTTCGGTGTTACAGTATTTGACTCCACCGGATCAACCGACGCGCTTTAATACTCAATATCGCTTAAATGATAATTTTACCGTGCGGGGTTCGACGGATTTTTCGGGGGATAGTCGTTTATCGGTGGAGTTTGAAACGCGGTTTTGATTGATTTTTGCTAGATATTTAGCCTTGCGGTTTCGTATTCTTCTTTTTTCATCACGGCGATCGCTTGCTGAGTTTCTTTGTATGCTATGTTAAAACTTAACAAATAAATATTGAGATTATATTATGCTAACACTTAATCTTGATGATGAGGCTGAAAAATATCTAATTGAGATACTGTCTCGAGAAAAAACGACAAGTCAAGAATTAGTCAAAAAACTGTTACGCGATCGTTGGATCGGTTTAAAGACTTCTCAAACAGTTTTAGAAAGAATGGGCGGTTATCCCGAATATTTGTTAGAAGGTTCGGGAGATTTATCAGATAGAGACATTCGCAAACAAAAAATCGCAGAATATCTTCAACAAAGAAATGAAAAACACCACAAATTATGACAATATATTATCCTTTTGTTTTGATTGATACAGGAATTATCGTTGCTTTTTACGATTGCAAAGATCGCTATCACGAACAAGTTGTGCAATTCTTTCTTACCTCTACCAGCCAACTTATCACAACTGTAGCGTGTATTACTGAGGTTATGTGGTTGCTTGCTCCTAATATTCGAGTACAAAACGAATTTTTATCGGCATTAAAGAAAGATGTATTTATAACCGAACATTTAATTGTAGAAGATTACAAGCGAATCAAGGTACTTAATTCAAATTATCAGGATTTACCTGCGGATTTTACCGATCTATCCTTGATTGCTATTTCCGAACGTTTAAATATTGCTGCGATCGCAACAATTGCTTTAAATTAACCTAGGTTTGCGATGTTTTGAAAATATTTTGCACCAACCAAGTTAAAAGAGATGCGGTCATACCAGTGCAAAATGTGATAATGGCAATGACGATTTCTCGGGGGAAATGTCGGGCGATCCAATTGGATTGAATGGTGGAGATGGGGAAGTCTGGATCTAAGCCAACTTTGATTTGATGGGTTGTACCGGAAACGCGAACTTCTAAACCTTTTTCTTGGATTTGTATGGCTCTAATTTTTTCGATTCCGGGGGGATCAATTAAGAAAAATTGTTGGGGTTCGAGGGTTAATTCTTGTTGTGCCATACGAATTTTACCCTCTACAATGGTGGAGCGATAGAGTTCGTCTGCTATTTCCGATCCGGTTCTTTCTAGGGTGTATAATTGGGTATCTTTGACGGCTAAGTTGCCCCAAAACCAGTTGGTTCCATCAATTTGTTCTAGGTTGGGGAGATTGGCGGAGAAAAATGTGGTTTCGGGTAAGTTGAGTTGGATTTCGGGAATGTCAGGTGTAAAAGTTAGTTCTAAGGGTTGTGAGGGGTTTATTTCGGGGGGTAATTCGAGATTTTTGAGTTGATAGCCTTCGAGGGTGAGAATGAGAGGTTGCGTGCCTAAATAAAGGTCGATCTCATTGGGGCGATCGCTAGACTCATTCGAGTTGGCAGGTTGGAGAGAGAAGGCTAATTTGTTGTTATTAAAAGGGTTATAATTGAGTCCTTCTACTGTAGTTAAATGGTTTAAGCGGAGTTCGAGAATTTCGATTTCGCTGGGGGTGTTGCGATCGCTGGGGGCAATTTTCCAAAGGCTTTGCTGGTTGTTGAGTTCGATGGTGAGGGTATCGATGCGATCGAGTTGAGGGATTTTTTCGTTAGCGAATTTTCCTTGTAAGGTGAGGGTTTGTTGTCCTTGGATGGCTAATTCTGAAATCTCATAGAGGGAATTGAGTAAAAGTTGATTTTGTTTTTGGGTATTAAAACTGAGTTCTTTGACAATTAAGCTGGCTTCAAATTGGTGCGGGACATTAATTAGCGCACTCATTGCAATACTGCCAAAAAAGAGCAAAAAAACAAATGCAACAACGATGGAAGGTCTTTGCTTGAAAAAGGCGATCGCGGCTAGGAATGCCTGTTTGCAAAGACCACCAAGAAATTTAAAACTTTTCCACAGTTTTGTAAGCCATTTGACAACAAATTTTCTAATCTTAGTAAACCATTGGGAATATTGGGATGGCACGAGCAAATCACCTCAACCAGTTAGGATTGTGAGCAAAAGTAAGAGTACGCCGAACCAGTCGAGGTGCGCGTCCTATGCGTTCGATTTCGGCTTCGTAATAGAGTTGATAGCGTCCGGTATTTTGGTTGCGTCCATCCCAAGGAAAACTAATTTCACCCTTTTCAAAGATGGGGGTAGAATCAGTATGAACAATTGTCCCATTATGCTTGATTTGTAAGGTTTTGAAACGGACGGGACTGGATGAATGAAAAACAAATTCGTATCGATCGGCAGGAGAACCGATAATAACAGGAATGTAAACGATTTGAGAGCCTGTATTGGCGATCGCACGGAGATTTGTTGGGAGAATTCCGGCTTTTTTGAGGACGTAGGTAGACCAGTGAAAATTATAGGTTTGGGAACGAGGAACAAGACGCAATTCGTTCAATTGATAATCCTGCTCAATGGCTCTTAGTGTAACATTAGGTCGCGAGGTATTGGCAAGGCGAGGAATGCGAATCGTGAGGTTATTTCCAAAGGAGTTCACACCTCTTGTTGTTAAGGAAATTAAACGCAAAGAACCGGAAATCGAGGAACGTTCTACAATGCCTTCGCAGCGATTGTTCTCTCGGCGAATATAGTTGAGTTCTTGGGGATTGCCATTAGGACACGCGGCTTGTGCGCCAACAGCCGTAAATCCCCAAATAAACAAGCCGATTAGTAATGTTTTGTAGTTTCTCATGTTTAGAACATCTCCCATTTTTTTAGCCAAACTTCGACATAGGTTAAGGAATAGGCAAATGCAAACCCTGCAGTTTCGCGATCGCTGGAATTGCTGACTTTAATCACAATTCCGACAACTTGATCTTGTTCGTTTAAGACAGGACCTCCAGAATTTCCTGCTGCAACTGTTGTTTGAGCAATCTGCAATAATTGTCGATCGCGATTGCTGATTTCACCACTTACCATTGTCCAAGGTAATCCGGTGGCTGGATGTCCGATAATTCGGATGCGATCGCTTCGGTTGACTTGTTGGCTCAATACGGGTAATGCTTGGATATCTTCGGGGGGATCGGTCACTTCTAGTAAAACTAAATCGAGATCGTTTTCAATGGGAATTTTGACGAGTTTTGCTTCCTGTCGTCGATGCACTTTATCGCTTGGTGGTTCGCTGTAAAAGTCCACTGCAATTTTGTCGCTGATTCGTCGAGTATCTTCATGGTGGATGACGTGACGGGCAGTGAGAACCCAAATTCGATTTCCTTCTCGTTTAATCACCCATCCTGTCCCTGTTTGAGAACCATCGGGAGTAGCGGCGATAACTCGCACGACGGAACGCAATAGAGGCACATCGGGATCGTTATTGGGCAACCATGCAATATCGTTGATATAGGTGGGTTGAGGATTGAGTTTCAGGGCTAATAAGCGTTGGGTTTCTCTGAGATTATTCCGAGGAATTTGCCAATTTGAATCTAGATTAATCGCTTTTTGAAATTCTGCGATCGCTTCTTCATATTGCTCTTGTTTTTGGTAAATTAAACCCAAACAGTTACGAGCTAAAGTATGAGCGCTTGCTGGTGTTATATTCGTTTGTTCTGGCAATTTCAAGGCTTGATTGCACTTTGCAAGTGCTTCTTCTAATTTTCCTTGGTCATACAGCACATTGCCCAAATTGTGGTAAGCAGTAGCATAATTAGGGTTGAGGCGAATGGCTTCTTGATAGGCTTCTATAGCTTCTTCTAATTTTCCTTGGTTTCTCAACATATTGCCCAAATTGTTGTAAGCAGCATAATTAGGGTTGAGGCGAATAGCTTGTTGATAGGCTTCTATGGCTTCTTCTAATTTTCCTTGGTCAGACAGCGTAACCCACACATTGTAGTAAGCAGTAGCATCATTAGGGTTGAGGCGAAGGGCTTGTTGATAGGCTTCTATGGCTTCTTCTAATTTTCCTTGGTTTCTCAGCGCAATGCCCAAATTGTAGTAAGCAGTAGCATAATTAGGGTTGAGGCGAAGGGCTTGTTGATAGGCTTCTATGGCTTCTTCTAATTTTCCTTGGTTTCTCAGCGCATTGCCCAAATTGTTGTAAGCAAAAGCATAATTGGGGTTGAGGCGAATGGCTTCTTGACTGGCTTCTATGGCTTCTTCTACTTTCCCTTGGTCAGACAGCGCAATGCCCAAATTGTTGTAAGCGACAAAGTTATCCCGATCGCGTCGAATAACCTGCCGCCAAATTGCCTCTGCTTCAGCGTAGTTTCCTGCATTCTGTGCCGCAATACCTCGCTCGAATAAACGCTCGATCGCCGATTCTTGAACCACTTCAACCGAGTCAGCAACCGCAATTTGAGGCATCGCCAACATCGACGCACTCAACAAGACTGCAAAAATAGGATTAACTTTCATAAGCGATCGCGTATCAAAATTCTCTCACTGCCAATATCTTAGCGTCCCTATCTCCCAACGACCACTGCGATCGCATTCCCTTCAACCCACCCGTAGCTCTCTCACGCAACTCACACAGCAAAGCGATCGCTATCTCCAATTGGCGCTAAAATAGCAACATAAATCAAACTGGAGGTGCCAATTTTTATAACAAGAGTACGAGCCATTCGTAATGAATTAAGAAGCGCGATCGTGTTGCAAAGAAGTGGGAGCGGTATTGCTGGGTATGACTTGGAAACGCTGGGCAAAATATCGACTTTCTCCGCCCGCACTATCATAAGCAATTCCTTCCAAACTATAACCTCCACTGGTTAAATTCAAAGCATTCAAATCTAAATTGTAGCTAAAATCTGCCCAGCGATTGTCCTTCGATCGCGCCACAAAATTCCCCGCATCTCCTACATCTAAAAGTGTCCCATCGGGGCGACTAAGTTGAAAGTCAATTCGGGCAATATCGATCGCGCCATTGAGATCGAAAACTTCCCCACTGTCTAAACTTAATGTATCCGTGTCGAGGTAACTATTAGCACTCAATGCAAATGATAAAGAAGTGGGGTCAAAGTCAGGAATCTCGCTGATAATAAAGTTTTGCTCAAATACTTCACTCGCTGTCCCACTGCGATCGTAAGCAACAGCCCACAGGCTATAATTACCTTCAGCTAATGCCAATGCGCCTAAATTGAGATTGTAATTAAAGAATCCTTGGCGATTGTCGGTAGTGGAGGAGGTAAAATTCGTGACATCGCTTAAATCTGTTAAACTTCCATCTCCATGACGCAGGCGAAAATCGATATGGGATAGATCGCTAATGCCATCGCGATCGCTAACATTTCCAGAAGAAATGGTTAGAGTTTGAGAGATATTATAAGCTGTTTTATTGAGGTTAAAATCGACAGAAATCGGCGTATTGCTGGCAGGTTGAAGTTTGGTAACAAAAATGCTAATTGCATCCGGACTGGTTAGGGTAAAAGTATTATCCCCCGGATCGAAATCTCCCGTGTTCTCAAATCCACCAATGAGATAAACTTCACCGCGATCGCCAATTGCTAACTTACTGCCAAGATCTGCACCACTTCCTCCCATATTCTTTGCCCATTGCAAATTGCCATCGCGATCGAGAGTCCAAATAAACGCATCTGCATCTCCAGCACTCGTTAGATTATAAACTCCCGTTCCCGGATCGAAATCTGCCGTTCCGTTAAATAAACCCGTAATGTAAATATTATCTTGGCGATCGATTTCAATTCCCGTTCCAAGATTGATATCACTATTGCCAGCTTGTTTAACCCATTGGAGGTCGCCAGAAGCATCTAATTTCCAAACATAAATATCGACTTCACTCTGACTGGTCAAATTGTAAACTTCGCTGCCCGAAGCAAAATCTAACGTTCCTGCAAATATGCCAAGACTGTAAACACCTCCTTGACTATCGACGGCAATTCTCGTGGAATAGTTGAATCCAGGACTTTCCGTTCCCCTTGCCCAAATAAAGTTACCTTGCCCATCAAGTTTGACCACAAAACTATCATAGAGAAAACCCGGAGTCGTCAGTTCGTAAACTCCCGCACTAGGGTCAAAATCTGCTGTTCCTGCAAATAATCCCGTTAAATAAATATTTCCTTGGCGATCGAGAGTAATATCGTAACCTTCTTCGACGCTGCTTCCTCCCGTTGTTTTTGTCCAAAGAAAATTGCCATCGCGATCGAGTTTGGAGATAAATAAATCTTTACTGCCAGCACTGGTTAGCGCACCACTTCCCGTATCGATCGCGCCTTCAAAATTTCCCAGCACGTAGAGAGAATCTTGGCTATCCAGAACAATGCTACCCCCAGAGCTAGATTCTGTTGCATTCCAGTTTTTAGCCCAGAGGAAATTGCCTGCATTATCCAACTTCAGAACAAAACTATCGGCAGATCCCAGACTGGAAAGATTATAAATCCCATTTCCTGGATCGAAATCGACTGTATTTTGGAAAATTCCCTTGATATAAATATTATTTTGACTGTCGAGAAGAATTTCTCCGGCCCAATCGTCTCCAATACCTCCCAATGCTTTTGCCCAGAGGAAATTTCCACCTGCATCTAATTTGGCAACATAGACATCTTTACCGCCATTACTGGAAAGATTGTAAATTCCATTTCCCGGATCGAAATCAACTGTATTGGGGAAAGTTCCGACGATATAACTATTTCCTTCACTATCAATTTCGATATCAATTCCATTTTGATCCCCCAGTCCTCCTATGGCTTTAGCCCAAGCCAATTCTAGCTCGCTACTATTATTACCAGAATCAGAGGGAGTTATGGTGAAAATACGCTCGATAATTTCGCTTTCTTTTCCAGCGCGATCGCGAGCAATTCCTTGTAATTTATATTCTCCTGCAACCAATCCTAAATTGCTCACATCGAAATCGATATTGAAACTCCCCCAGCGATTATCTTCTGAAGATGATGTAAAACTATTGACTGTACCCAGATTGACAAGCAAACTATTATTTTCCAGTAAATTAAAGCTAATCTCTTCAACTTCGTTCAATCCCTCTTCATCGCGGACAAATCCACCTGTAATAGAAAGCGTTTCTGTTGGTGAAATCGCAGCACGATCTAGATTAAAAAGTAATGTTGGGGCTGTATTAATGGATTCCAAAATAAACTTGCGCTCAAAGGGTGTACTGGTTTCTCCAGCGCGATCGTAAGCTATCCCTCGCAAACTATATTCCCCAGCATCTAATCCTAAATTGACCAATTCTACGTTGTAAGAAAAACTCGCCCACGTTCCAAAATTGTCCCAAGTTGCCGGGATAAATTGGCTAACATCATCTAACGCTGCAATCTGCGTTCCTCCTTGCCAGATTTCCCATTCAATTTTGTCGAGATCGTCAACACCATTTCCATCTCTGACCCAACCATGACGCAGATCTAACGTATCGCGATCGCTGTAAGAATTGTTGGATAAACCAAAACTTAAATAACTCGGCGCTTCATTATTCGCAGGAGAAGCGATCGCAAAATTTCGGGAAAACTCTTCAGAATTTGCGCCAGCGCGATCGCTTGCAATTCCTTTAATTACATAATTACCATCCCCTAAACCCAAATGACTCAGATCGATATCATCATTAAAACTCGCCCAATTATTCGCCCAAGATGCAGGAGTAAAACTACTGATATTCGTCTCATGTAAAATCGTTCCTTGTCCGTCTTGAATTTGCAGGTCAATTTCTGCCAAATCCGCCGCACCATCTGCATCATATACCCATCCCCCCATCAATTTTAAAATTGCATTGGGGCTGTATTGACTAGACTCTAAACCAAAGCGAAAATGAGTTGGGGCTGTATTTTGAATTTGCTGAATCTCAACGAGAAAAGTACGAGAAAACGGCGTGCTGGCATTACCAAAGCGATCGTAAGCGGTTGCTTGCAGGGAGTAAGTTCCCCCTTGTAATGCCCCCCAATCTGTTAGATTCAATGCCGCATTAAAGTTTGCCCAACGATAATCCCAAGTCGCGATCGCAAAATCGCTAAAACTGCGAACTTCGCCGATCGCGGTATTACCCTGCAAAAGCTGCAAGTCCAATCGCGCAATATCCGTTCCTCCATCGCCATCATAAATCCAGCCATTTTGTAAAGCGATCGTGTCGTTGGCACTATAGCTAGTATTATCGAGACTAAAGCGAAGATTGGAGGGTGCAACGCCATTAGGAGGAGGAGGTAAAGGACTAGAAGAACGTGAGGAAAAGTTTAAGGGTTTGAGAAGAGTTGAGCCAGAATTTAGGTAAGATAAATTCGACTCTTGCCAATTTACTTCTAATCCGGGAGCGCGATCGGTGGGGGACATGATAGCTCGAATAAGTGCAATCTACATTACATAAGTGACTTCCTCCTGCTCGATGAGAAACAAAGTATGGAGGAAAGATAAGTGTATTTTCACTTGACAGAAGTATAACACGAATTATTGAATGAAAGGATTTTATTTTAATTTTTGTTTTATACAGGGAGACAACTGAAGAAAATGGCTAAAAATCAACGCGATCGCATCACCTATAAAAATCGTAATAGAGAGATGAGTTAGGGAATATCAACGCGATCGCTTTGGTTTTTTTGATTATATCGAGAAGCGCGATCGTGAGGTTATTTCCCAAGGAATTCACGCCTCTCGTTGTTCTAAGCTAAAACGCATTTAAACAACGGATATCTAGCGACCAAGATGGTCGCACTCCAAGGTTTTTGGGATTCTTGATAATGTCGTTTAGATGCTGAACAGCTTAGTAATCTCAAGGCTTAATGGCATTTCGCCAGTGCTTCTTCTAGTTTTCCTGGGTCAGACAGCGCAATGCCCAAATTGTTGTAAGCAGCAGCATTATTAGGGTTGAGGCAAAGGGCTTGTTGATAGGCTTCTATGGCTTCTTCTACTTTCCCTTGGTCAGACAGCGCAACGCCCAAATTGTTGTAAGCAAAAGCATCATTAGGGTTGAGGCGAAGGGCTTGTTGATAGGCTTCTATGGCTTCTTCTACTTTCCCT
>NZ_JAYGHV010000173.1:0-11536 GCF_034932145.1 Spirulina sp. 06S082
ATCTTGAAGAACTTCCCAAAGAAGAAAAAGCCAGACAATGCGGTTACTATACCGTTACCAAGAATGGCATCGAGCGCGTTAATATGATGAAATTTCTCAACGCTCTCATTGATGCAGAGGGTATTGAGTTAGACGGTTCGAGCAATGGTGGCGGACGCGGCGGACGCTCTGCAAGTTTCCGCATTAGCGTACAATCCAATGGGAATCTTTTAATCGGTTCAGCCTATACGAAAAAAATGGGGTTGCAGCCTGGAGATGAGTTTGAAATTTCCCTGGGACGGAAACACATTCATCTGAAACAAATTACAGATGATGAAGATTCAGAATTGGGAGAAGAGTAAAATTCCCGTCGCATTGCGGGGAAAAAATCACCATATAGAATACAACCCCTTTCATCTGGCGGAAGAGTCTGGCGAAAGGGGTTGTGTTCTAGTTGCGTATTTTAACAATTATGGCGCTCGCTTCCTCTGAAGCAGCCAATTTTCAGAGGAGGTTGTTCCGAGAATTTCCGCATTGTTTAAATTGGGAATAATTTGGCGATCGCGATCGCGGTGCAGTAAAACATAAGGATGCTTTTTCTCGTACCAGAGTTGTTCTAACTGCAAGTCGGTTTTAGTGGCAATGGGGCGATCGCTATAAAACGCAAACACCGAATATTGATTCTGGAGAGAAGTATAAATAACTTGGTTTTGAGGGGTTTCGCGAATGGATTGCAGAAGAGAATCTAGATGAGAAACCGAGTCAAACTCTTGGGTGGGGAGAGTGCTTCCCAAGAGAAATAAAGCAAGATACATCCCCCAAAATAAGAGAATGAGAACCTGTCGATCGTGTTGAGCAATGGTGAGAGCAACCATTGCCAAACATAATGCCACGGCTGCACAAATAAGAGCAGAAGCACGGTCGAGAGGAAATAAGCTCGCAAAACCCACACTAGAGATTATCGCGACCAATGCCAAGGCGATCGCCAGGAAAGACCAACTGGAATATTCGCGATCGCTGGGGGAATTAAGCAGATCCCTCAATTTTGCCCCTCCTGCTAGAGCCAAAGGGGGAAAAAGTAGCAAACTTGACTCTAGGGAAAAAGAAAAGAGAGAAATCGCGATAAATGCTCCAGAAAACCAAATTAACGTTAACTTTGCCCATCCCCAATTCCAGTCGGCGATCGCTACAGGTAAACCCGAAAGCCCGAGGCAAAGTCCAGGTAAGGCAAAACATAAGATTTTTAGCCCATAAAACTGACTTAAAAGAATAGAGGAGTGAGGAAACAGAGCCAAAAAAGTAGTTAAAGAGAAAGAATGCAGTAAAATGTAACCGATAAAAGGAAAACTCCCCAAAAGGATTCCCGCCCATAAATAAAGCGATCGCAGCAGCCGGGGAGTATCCCAGGCTAAAAAGCTCAAGACAACCCCTCCGAGGATGATTGCCAACCCTCCTTGAGTTAAACCCAGCAAACTTAACCCCAAACCGATCCCCATCGTCCAGCGAAAATCCCGACGCGATCGCAAAGTCAACCAAATCGTCATTAAAGCAAAGCAAGAACTAGCCACCGTCGGTAGTGCAAATCGTCCCAAGGGAACCAGAGGAGAAAGAACGAGGTAAATCCAAGCCGCGATAATTGCCGTACTGCGCCGCGCAAAAACCTCTCGACCCGTGCGATAGAGAAAAAATACCGATAAAGTCGCAAGTCCAACAATCGGCCACCGGGTCATCGCCTCATTAATCCCGCCCCAACGATAAGCAAAAGCAATCAATACCGATAATAAAGAGAATTCATGGCGATCGAAAGGCCGATCGAAAGAAATGAGTAACCAATCCTGGGGAAAATGAGGAGAGGCCGCGATCGCCTTCCCTTGGAGAGCCAGTTCCACCTCAGAGCCATCCTGCAAAAGTGGGACCGATAAGTTTGTCCCCAAGACCAACAAAGCAGCCAACACTAAACCCAGTCCCCACAACCACTCCGGCCAATCATCATTTTGTCGAGAAAACCGATCGCGCGATCGCATCCCCACCGAACTGCGATATTCCATAAAAAATTCTAATCAGGGAAGAAGACCTAAATGTTAAAATACCCGACACGATAAGAATCCTTTTGTTATTATCCAAGCTAGTGTCGAGTCTACTCCGTCCAACATTTAACATATAGACAGTATATAGACGATTTCTGGCGATCGCCTGCAGCAATTCTAACTTAATGCGACTACCGCTCCCTAGCATCTCCCAGATATATGGAATCATCGTTTATCCTAACTTTACAAATTGTTATTGCCGTTCTGGCCGGGATCGGCGCTCAAGTTTTAGGTGAGTTTTTACGGGTCCCCAGCATTGTTTTCCTACTGCTTTTCGGAATTGCTTTAGGCGCAGATGGACTGAACTTGCTACATCCCCACGAGTTGGGGGTGGGTTTAGAAGTTCTCGTCGCTCTCGCTGTAGCGATTATCCTCTTTGAAGGCGGCTTAAACTTAGAACTGAGAGCATTAGGGCGCGTTTCTGCAACCCTCCGCAATCTCGTCACCTTCGGCACCCTCATTGCCTTGCTAGGGGGAGGAATGGCCGCCCATTGGTTGAGCGAATTTCCTTGGTCGATCGCCTTTCTCTACGCTGCTCTCGTCGTGGTTACGGGACCCACGGTGATAGGTCCCCTCCTCAAACAAGTTTCCGTCGATCGCCAAGTCGCCACTCTCTTAGAAGGAGAAGGGGTTTTAATCGATCCGGTGGGTGCGATTCTCGCCGTTGTCGTTCTCGATACCATTCTCAATAGCGATGCTCTCCCCGTGGCAGTATTTAGCTCTCTAATCATGCGTTTGGGCATAGGGGCGATCGTGGGGGGATTGGGGGGTTGGTTCTTGGGATTTTTCCTCAAACGAGCCAAGTTTCTTTCCGAAGACCTGAAAAATCTCGTGGTATTGGCGGGGGTTTGGGGCTTATTTGGCTTATCTCAAGCTCTAAAAAGCGAATCGGGATTAATGGCGATGGTCATTGCCGGAATCGTCCTGAGAGCCTCCTCTCTGCCCGAAGAACGGCTATTAAGACGCTTTAAGGGACAATTAACGGTTTTAGGGGTATCCGTCCTGTTCGTGCTTTTAGCGGCGGATTTGTCCATCGCCAGTATTTTTGCCCTGGGATGGGGTAGCGTACTGACGGTTCTTTCCCTCATGTTTATTGTCCGACCGATTAGCGTTGCCTTATGTACTTTCAATAGCACGTTGAGTTGGCGACAAAAGCTGTTTATTGCTTGGGTGGGTCCTAAAGGAATTATTTCCGCGTCCGTGGCCTCTTTATTTGCAATTTTGTTAACTCAACAAGGAATTAATGGTGGAGAATCCATTAAAGCCTTGGTCTTTTTGACCATTATGATGACGGTTTTTGTGCAAGGACTATCGGCGCGTTGGGTGGCTAAAGGATTGGGAATTACTTCTTCGGAAGCCACCGGAGCCGTAATTATTGGCTGTAATCCTTTGGGGCGTTTGGTGGGATGGTTGTTCCAGGAAGAAGGAGAATCCGTCGTGATGATCGATACCGACCCCGAGGCCTGCGATCGCGCTCGAGAGTATAATCTTCAAGTCTTTGAAAGTAGCGGTCTCGATGCGGATGTTCTTGAAGATGCGGGCTTAGAGTCCATTGGTACTTTTGTTGCACTAACCAGTAATGGGGAAGTGAATTCCGTGCTGGCTCAACGCGCCCTAGAAGAATTTAGTCCGCCTCGAGTCTTAGCCATTTTTCCACAAAATAACGGCGGCGATCGCGAAGAAACTGGAAAAACGAAAACAAAAACAAAGGTTAATCAAGCCTTTATGACTCAAGTTCCCATCAAAAAATGGAACAAATACATTATTGATGGGCAGGTCAAATTAGGCGAAACGGTTTTAAAAGAAGCTGGGCTATCCTTTCAACAGGCACATTTGCAAGCCATGATTCGAGCCGGAGAACTTTTACCCTTATTGGTGAAGCGAGAAAAAGGTTTGCAGATCGCCATCGCTTCCGAACTATGGCAAGCAGGAGATAAACTGATTTATTTGCTTCACGATCCCAGACCCAAACTTTTAAAACGCCTATCTGGGGGTACATCTTCCTCTCGTCTGGCTTTGGAAAAATTACCAGAAGTTGAGGAAATTCCCCTCGCTGTGCCTCTATCGGAGTAATAGGGCTATCATAAGAAGAAATTTAGCTAGAGGAAAGACAAACAATGGATGTTAAGTTTATTTTATTAGTCCTGACTGCCATTTTTATTGTGGCAACACTCTTCTACGGCACGAAAAATGGCTTCTATGATTCGGATGATTATCATGGCAATGGTTCTGCTCATTAATTAAACTCTTTGATTAACTGATAAATAGTGATTGATTCTAATCCATCTCACTTTTTTTCCTGTTATCCCTATGGAGTGGGACACGATATAGAAGGCGTATGTTTGCTCGTCTGGATGGGGAAATATCGCATTCTCCTCGATTGCGGTTTGAGAGATATTTCTGAGTTATTAGAGTCTTCCGATCCTCCTGCGGATTTTGTCTTTTGCTCTCACGCTCATACCGATCATGCGGGGGGCTTGCTTGCTCTTCATCGGCATTTTCCGCAAATGCCGATTTATGGGAGTGAAGCAACTGCTCGTTTGCTGCCCCTGAATTGGCCTGAAGAAAAAGAAATTAGTTCGTTTTGTCAAATCTTGCCCTGGCGATCGCCGATTTCCCTGTTCGAGAATCTCCAGATTCAGCTATTTCCCGCCGGTCACTTGCCAGGAGCAGCCGCAATTATTCTCTCTTGTCATACTCCTCAAAGGGATTATACTTTAATCTATACTGGGGATTTTTTTCTGTCTAATTCTCGTTTAGTGGAGGGATTATCCGTTGAGTCCCTTCGAGGTTCGTCTCCCGATGTTTTGATTATTGAGGGCAGTTATGGTACCGCCAGACATCCCAGACGACGACAGTTAGAGCAAAAATTAATGAGCAAAATCGATACAGCACTATCGATGGGACACTCGGTTTTACTCCCAGTCCCCAGGATGGGGTTAGCCCAAGAAATTTTGCTGTTGTTGCGATCGCACCATCAATTTACCGGACGAGATGTTAATGTTTGGGTGAGTGAAAGCGTTGCTGCAACTTGCGATTCTTACTTAGAACTCTTGCCGCTTCTACCTGACTCCGTGCAGAACTTTGCCAGTCACCAACCTTTATTTTGGGACGAACAAGTGTTGCCCCGAGTGCGTCGGCTACCGGAAACCGGAGTTGAGGCGATCGCCGAATTTCCTTGCGTACTTCTCGTCGATCGCGCCGAACTTTGGCAGCATTATTGCATTCCTCAAGGTGGAACCTGGGTGGTTTTATTTGCCGAGTATCCCGGCCGCACGGCCATGCCTCACCCCGAACTTTTAGAGAATTCCCCAGACATTCACCTAGAAACCTATTTACTTTCAGAACATAGCGATGGACGCAATACTGCCCAACTCATCCACAATATTCGTCCCCAGCACGTTCTCCTCGTGCATGGTTCATCCACTTATCTCACGGATCTCATTGCCTTAGAAGAATTACACAACCGCTATAAACTCCATTCTCCAGCCACAGGAACTTTATTAGAATTACCCGTCGGCGATCGCTTTATCCAACCCTCTGTTCCCGTCCCTGTCCCCCATGAAGGAGAAATCGTCGAACTTGAGGACAGCATCCGTATTATTTTACCCCACGCCCTCATGCAAACCTCCCACTGGCAGACCTTTGCCGATACGGGTTTGCTGGAAGCACGCTGGCAAGGCAACGAGTTAGTTCTGCGAGGACTCTCCCAACGAGAACTCCTGTCCCAGAGCAGTCGCCCCATTCAAGCCGTCACAGAGTGTTGCGCGACCTGCCATCACCAATTCCGTCAGCGCTGTTTTAACCGCCAGTCCCCACTTTACGGATTTAAAGTGACCCTGCAAGGGTGCTGTCCGGTTTTTGAACAAAAACCACGAGAAGAATAAAACTCAAGCAAAAATTCAGTTTTCCCCTGTATCAGGAGCATTGGGATAAGTTTGTTCGGCTGTAGCAGATTGTTCGGAACAATCTTCTCCCAAGCAATCATCACTGCCAGAAACCTCTGAAAGACTAGAATGAGTCCCTTCTGTTTCCAGAGAATCTTCGCTAATGGGTAGTTTAATTGCCTCGGGATGAATTCGTTCGGCTTCGGGACAATCCTCTGTCACTGTAATTTCTGAGGATGTTCGGGAGATAGAAGCAATCTTTTGAGTCACGGTACCGATACTTTCCAGACGAACCATTTCTTCCCAAGTGCTAATTTCGTCTTCATCTTCTGTGTCATAGCGGATCGTGACGATATCCCCCTCCAAATCAACAATTTTGGCATCTTCTATCCACCGTTGTTGATCCCGCAAGAACACGCTAACTTCACGACCTTCTGCACAAATCTGATAAATCTTGCGGTGTAGCATCACGAACCTCTCCTTGGTCGAGCATCCCTTTTTTGGGGAAAAATGGTTATTTGACTCTGACTTTTGCAAGATTTGCAAGTCATTATTGTACCTCGCTATCGGGGTAGAGTTAGCCTTTAGTTTAGCGCAAAATCTGTCTGACATCCATCGATATTTAGCGATCGCCACAAGCATGACGTTCGAGAATGCTGGTAATTTGAACTCTAACTCCTTCAGTTTGTTCCACCATTGCTAAATGACCGCAATTGGCAATTTCAATCGCATTTTCCCCCACGGGATGAAACAAAGAGTGAAAACTGGCTAAATGGCGCACGTATTTGGGCTCCATGATGCGATCTTTCGCCCCAGCTAAAAAATAAACCGGTTGTTCGAGACGGGCAACAATTTGCGGTAAATGATGAACTTCCGATTCTGTCGTCGTCTCGAGTAGAGACCCCAAGGCTGCTTGTGCATCGGCATTGATAAAATCAAGCAATCTTTGTTTTCCCCAATGGCGTGCTAAGGGCTGGACAACCATTGTGCGAGCAAACAGCAATTCCAGCAAAGAGAGACGCTGCAGCCAGCGCGGACGATATTTGACAATTTTTTGACCAATATTACGAAAGCGCTCGAATTCTTCCTTTAAATAAATTCCCCCTCCCGCATTCAGACAAATTACACCTTCAATGGTTTCGGGAAGTAAATCTGCTCCCCACAGGGCGATACTGCCTCCGAGGGAATGGCCGATCGCCCAGCATCGGGAAATATTGAGTTGTTCGAGTAAAATTTCTAGGTCTCGCGCGTAGGCCTCTAATGTATAACTCAGATGCTTCTGGCGGGGAATATCGGCAAGCTGGGACTCCCCAAACCCCCGCAGATCGTAGAGCAAACACTGATAGCGATCGCGAAATGAGGCGATTAACGGCTGCCAATATTGTCGGCTCAACAACCAGCCGTGAATAAAAATCAAAACAGGGGTTTGGGAATTGGCAATGGGAGGGGTTAACTCATAAGCATGAGGCACTCCCAAAATATCGATCTTGTCCATATCTCCATCCTACCCGAAGGCTTGGCACTCAACCAACTCTGCCATTGCCTTAATCTCCCATTAAACGAAAACGAACGCTTTCCGCAATCTTTTGGCCGAGATATTCGGGAATCAAACTTTCATTCGGTCCTAAAAGATACAGGATCAAGCGAGTTCTCCCGCGCCAAACTAATAAATTAGCATTCACCACCAATAAATCTTCTTGCCAAATGGCGTACATAACTTTATAAAATAAGCCCGGTTGATTGTCTGCTTCAATTAAAAGGGCAGGAAGGTGAAAAACGGGATCGACATAGAATTCTGTTTCGACTTGCTCTAAACCCGCATCAAGATTAAATTCAACCGCCAGCATTTCTTCGACCTCAAAACGTCCTGCTAAGGCTTCTCGAATGGCACGGCACACATTATCGGCAGTTTTTTCACTCAAGGCTTTATTGCCCCGAGAAACCACCAATTTGATAAAAACAAGCATGGGGGGTTTGATTTGACCGTACAAGCTCAAACTGTGAATGGTCAAACCGTAAGCGGCCAAAACGCCAAAAATATCGCTTAATAGAAAAGATTGATTGCGATAGGCAAAATGGAGGGCGCTTTTAGAACCTTCAGGACGAACTTCAATGGTTGCCAGTTTGGTTTTATAAAGCCGATAGGCCAAGCGCAAATTTTGTAGCTGAATTTCACTACTAACAAACTGTTCGTAGAACTGAGGAAAGGCTTGGTTAAAGCGTTTCAAGAGTCCCAAGGTGGATGATTTTAACCCCGAAGCCATAACTCGCTCGATCGTCTTACTGGGTGAACCGTCGGCATCAGAACCCAATTTCTGCCAAGAAAAATTTTCGCGATACCGAGTCAATAGCCTCAGTCTAATCTAAAGCTCTCGTCATAGTTTAAGAGATGTCTGGCGCGATCGCTGTTTTTTCGGTAGGAGAATAAAAAAGTCGGTCGAGGAGTTGTGGTATCATCTTGGCTATGCAATTCAATGACTTCGCCGCATTAGCATGGGTTTTTGGAAGAGCTTATTTAGCAGTTCTGACGCGGCAACTTTACCGAGTCGGACAAAACCAGAAAAAAATGGCGCGGCGATCGCCAGCGAGCCTCGCATTGTCTTTAGTACGGAAAGAGAACTCGATCTCTACGAACTTGAAGAATTGTGCGATGCTGTTGGCTGGTCTAGGCGGCCTCTCCGCAAGGTCAAGAAGGCGCTTCAACACAGTTTTTTGGTTGTTTCTATGTGGGAACAACGGGGGACAAAACGTCGCTTGGTCGGTTTCGCCCGAGCAACTTCCGATTGCGCCTTTAATGCCACAATTTGGGATGTTGTTGTTCATCCCAAATTTCAAAGTCAGGGTTTGGGAAAGGCGTTAATGAGATATACGATCAAAAAACTGCGTAACGAAGATATTAGCAACATTACTCTTTTTGCCGATCCCCATGTGGTGGATTTTTACCGTCGTCTTGGTTTTATTCTCGACCCCGAGGGAATTAAGGGGATGTTTTGGTATCCAGATTAAGAGTTGAGGATTAAGGCGCAATCAATAATAAATCGAGCATTGATATTTGTCGAGCAATCCGCTATACTATCAAGGTAACGGGATGTAGCGCAGCTTGGTAGCGCGCCTGCTTTGGGAGCAGGATGTCGCAGGTTCAAATCCTGTCATCCCGATTTAACTAAAATCTGAAGGTTTGAAGGTTTCGAGGCAGATCTGTGGGATCTTTCTCTTTGGCCATTTTTCAAAAATGGCTACGTTTAAACCCAAGGTAAAGGTAGACGAGAGCATTTATAATTGGTGTTGCCAAGATTTCAAAAGGGTAATAAGTGATGAGTGAAGAGAAAAAGTTGTTAATTGTTACCGCAGAACCGAGCGATCGCAATGCCAGTGGAGTCAGGGGAAACCCTTATGCACCGCGAAAGGTTATTGTACAGACGGTGGAAGTGAGTGCGGAGGTGGTGCGGGAGAAAATGTCGGATTTTGTGGAAATGGTGGGGGAGATGTTCGATCGCGCTGAAACGAGAACGGGCATGATTTTGGATGAGGTGGAATTGTCTGTGGAAATTACAGGAGAGGGGGAGGTAAAGTTGATGGGAACGGGGATTGGATTGGAAGGAAAGGGTGCGATTACATTGAAGTTTAAGCGCGATCGCTAACTATGGCAAATCATGCTCTAATTATTGGCATTAATGAGTATCAGCGCTTACCGTCGCTACGTTTTGCCCTGCGAGATGCGGCATTAATGCGGGATTTTTTGGCAGATGAATTGGGGTTTGAGGAGGTGTTCTATTTTACCGATGATTCTCCTGCTATTGATGCACCGGATGGTTCTCTGCAAGAAACACAACCTACTTACAGTAATCTTATTTCCTTTCTGCATGACTTTTTTGAGTACTCGCAATTGGAAACGGGGGATAATTTTTGGTTCTTTTTTAGCGGTCACGGAATACGAGAAAATGGTCAGGATTATCTCATGCCTTGTACGGGAAATCCTCGCTTGGTGGGTCAGACGGCGATCGCCATTAGTTATATTGCGGAGAGGTTGCGGCGATCGGGGGCAGATAACGTTATTCTCTTTTTAGATGCTTGTCGCAATGAGAATGATTTGGGGGATCGATCGGGTGCGATCGCGCTAGAACAACATCAAGGGACGATTTCTATTTCGGCTTGCAGTCCTTATGAGCGATCTTTTGAGATTGAGGCGATCGCGCAAGGTTCTTTCACTTATGCGCTGTTGGAGTCGTTGCGAATCCGGGGTGCGGATAATTGTGCGACGGTAGAACGCTTATACAACCGTTTGCGCTATCGGGTGACGGAGTTGAACCAGCAGTACGAAAAGCCCCGACAAGTGCCTTATGCGGTGGTAGAACCAGCGCAAAAGCTCCATTACATTCTCCTACCCCAGCAGGCAACGGAACAAGATATTTTGCTGCTTGTCTCGGAAGCGCAAGAGGCTGAAATTGAAGGGGATGACGAACTCGCAGAACAGTTATGGGTGAGAGTTTTAGCGGCTTCTCCTGCTAATTCTAAGGCTTTGAGGGCATTAAAACGTATTTGGCGAAAGGGTAGCCCCCCAACCCCCAAGTCTGGGGGAGTAAGAAACCCAACCCCCAAGTCTGGGGGAGTAAGAAACCCAACCCCTAAATCTGGGGGAGTAAGAAACCCAACCCCTAAATCTGGGGGAGTAAGAAACCCAACCCCTAAATCTGGGGGAGAAGGAACCTCAACCCTCACCCAAATCTGGGGGAACAATTCTGAATCTTCGCCCCCCAACCCCCAAATCTGGGGGAGCAAGAAAACCCAAGTCGAAGATGGAAAGTCCCCCGAAATCGGGGGATTTCGGGGGCAATCTAAAGAAAACGAATCACCCACTAAACTTTCACTTCCTTCTTTTAGTGTCGAAGATGGAAAGTCCCCCGAAATCGGGGGATTTAGGGGGCAATCTAAAGAAAACGAATCACCCACTAAACTTTCACTTTCTTCTTTTAGTGTTGAAGATGGAAAGTCCCCCGAAATCGGGGGATTTAGGGGGCAATCTCAGGAAAACGAATCACCCAGTAAACTTTCACTTCCTTCTTTTGATTTTGAAGTTGTAACGGTTAATGCGAAAGGAAAAATTGTTAAGAAGGAGAGGCGATCGGCGAACTATCTGCGCGAAGATTTGGGAAATGGGGTGGCGATCGATATGGTGTCGATACCGGGAGGTAGTTTTTTGATGGGATCGCCAGAAGGACAAGGTTATAACGATGAACATCCTCAGCATAAAGTTACGGTAAAACCCTTTTTGATGGGAAAAACGCCAATAACTCAAGCACAATGGCGAGAAGTGGTGACGCAAGTGGAGACAATAGAAAGAGAACTCAACCCCGATCCTTCCTACTTCAAAGGCGATAAGCGACCCGTAGAGAGGGTTTCTTGGTACGATGCCCTAGAATTTTGTGTCAGACTATCTAGGGCTTGCTGAAAAAGTTCTTGAGGGGTGACAAGCAAGCTATAAAGCCGATTTTATAAGGGTTAGAGCGTGCAGTCCTTTCTGAAAATAGAGACGCTTATGAGATTTAAGATTCATCAAAAGAGTGGCAAGGTCTGACCAAAGTT
>NZ_JAYGHV010000174.1:0-11255 GCF_034932145.1 Spirulina sp. 06S082
ACATCCCCCACAATTGTTTAGATATTAATGCCTTGCCAATAATTATCCATGTTAAAAGCGAGGTTAATGCAGGACCCGTTGCCCCAAAGATCGAAGCACGAGCGGCACCAATATAACTGATACCAACATTATTAGCAAGATAACTTAATAGAGTTAAACCTCCTAAAAGCAAACTGCTGATTAAAACATTTGTCCACATTTCCGGAGCTACATTAACCTGCATCGTTTCCGGTAGGGGAACCAATAAACTTAATGCCGCAAAAATGAGAATAATGGCAAAATTAACGACACTAAAAGGAATGGGATGAAGTTTTTTCGTACAGGCTTGAATCAAAAGCACGTGAAACGCAAAAGTTATCCCCGCAGCGAGGGCATAAATAATTCCTTCAGTAGATAATTTTAGCCCTGCATCTTGAGCATTTTGATCGGGAAAAGCAATCAATACTATCCCTAAAAATACTGTTAGAGTAGACAGACTGCGAACGACAGAAGGGCGCTCTCCAAAGAGAAGCCACGACATCAAAACCGTTACAATGGGAAAAACAAAGAACAATGTGAGGGCAACCCCTGGCGTTAATGCACCCAAAGCCATATAGATAAAGGCAGAGGAAGCAAAAAGGAAGAAACCGCAAGCCGTAACATTAAAAAACGCCAACCAATCCTTAGATTTCAAGAAACGACCAATATCCGGCCAGCTTGAAGGATAAAGAACTTGCGCGATCGCCGCCATCAGAGGCACCACGACCACCATGCGAAAGCAAAGTATGAGCAAAGAATTGCCAAAACCAGGAGAAATAAATCCCCCCGTATCCCAAATCCCAAAGAGAGAAGACTGATTGAGAATAATCGAAATGACTACATTTTGTAGGGACAAGGCAAAAGACGAAAAAAGCACCAAGATAAAACCCAACTGCATTTGGGTTGCCGTCACCTTCCTTGCTTTTGGCTTCACCGGTGGCGAAATTTCTTGGGGAGGGGCAGGTTTGATGGACCTTGGCGGTGCGACAAACGGAAGTTTGACGCTTTGAGGTTCCGTGGGGATTGGGAGGGTGTCCCTTGGCTCATCTTGGGGGTCTGAAGGGAGCGATCGAGAACCTCCATCGGTTTGAAGTTCTTCCTTCAAACGACCCACCAACGCCTCCAAAATTGCCTCTCCCTGCTGTTCGAGAGTGAACATTTGCCCTAACTGTTGAGAGAGAGTGCTTTGATAGCTATTCAGGTCTTGTTGTAAGGTTCTAAACGTCGTCCTTAAAGTTGTATCGAGAGAAGAAATTAAGCGATGGGCATTATCGTTGTAACCGCTCAGGCGATCGCGATTGAATTCCCCATCTCTACTGCCCTCAACCTGCCTCGCACGCTGTTGCAACAACTCCACAATCTGCTCAACCAAAGCCGGAGCAATCTGTTTAGCCAATTCGTGTTGTTGATCCAATTGCTCTCGACGTTGCAACTCCAAATCTTCATTTTCTGCCAGCAAGCGGGTTTTCCGCTCTTGGAGTTGCTCAATTTCTCGAGATAACTGGAGAATGACACTATGTTTGAGGTGTTCGAGTTCCTCTGTAATTTCTCTTAGGCTCTTTTGTGCTGCTTCAGGTGCGTCGGGATTGAATTCCGGTTGCTTTTCCAGTTGCCCCATTTGCGTTTAACCTCTATTGCCGGTAGATCGAAATACTCTGTAATATTAAAAGCTCGATCGCGTTACTGGGTATCTTACGATTTTTCTGACCATTCCGCCCTAGTTTTGGGTTTCTTTGCAAAAGTTTTTATTCTTTTGAAAAAACAAAATTCCCCAACGCGATCGCCATTTTTGCCATTGTAGGTGAGAAAATCTCTCAAAGGCTAGAGGGGTTCAACCTATTTTTCTGGTTCTGACGCAGCTAGGGAGCGAGACGCTCCCACTACGTTATTCTCTGGCTATGGTAGTGCGGGCATCTTGCCCGTTAATGCGTAAGTCCTAATTTTTTAACGATTTGAGGAGTTCTGACGCAGCTAGGGAGCGAGACGCTCCCACTACGTTATTCTCTGGCTATGGTAGTGGGGGCATCTTGCCCGTTAATGCGTAAGTCCTAATTTTTTAACGATTTGAGGAGTGTCCGGATATCGTGAAATACTTTTTTTTATCAGCAGGCTGGCAAGTCGGTCGGGTTTGGGAATTAGGGGGAATTTGGAACGAGATTGCTTGGCGACGCAGACCGCAAATTCGCCGATTATCGTTAGGGATTGTCGAACAGGGGGAAACTTTATGGCTCTATCAAGTTGAAGATGCCGTTCTCATGTTAGAAGTCAAACCCTCAGAAATCTCAGAGCGAGGCGCGATCGCCCAAGTCATTCTCAAACGCCTCATTGATGCCGAGCAAGCCATGCAAAAATTAGCCACAGCCGAAACCGTATTGCAGGAAAAGCAATAGTTACAAGAGTTGCTATTCCCCGTTACCGATTTTTTCCTCTTGCATTGAACTCTCGCAATCGTTTACACTTCTTTAACAAAATCTAATTTTATAGATTCAATATTTTCGATTAGGAGGACCGTAGTCAATGGGACTACCTTGGTATCGAGTCCATACAGTTGTATTAAATGACCCCGGACGCTTGATTGCCGTCCACCTCATGCACACCGCATTAGTTGCAGGTTGGGCGGGATCGATGGCACTTTACGAACTCGCTATTTTCAATCCCAGCGATGTCGTTTTAAACCCCATGTGGCGACAAGGGATGTTTGTTCTGCCTTTCATGGCACGCTTAGGAGTAGATTCTTCTTGGGCAGGCTGGAACGTCACCGGACAACCCTATAACGACCCTGGGTACTGGTCTTTTGAAGGCGTTGCGATCGCCCACATCGTTCTCTCTGGACTGCTCTTTTTAGCCGCTTGTTGGCATTGGGTTTATTGGGATCTCGAACTATTCAGAGACCCCCGCACGGGAGAATCCGCTCTCGACCTGCCCAAAATGTTTGGCATTCACCTGTTCTTATCCGGTTTACTTTGCTTTGGCTTTGGCGCGTTTCACCTGAGTGGCGTTTTCGGACCGGGAATGTGGGTATCCGACGGCTTTGGCCTGACAGGTCACATCCAACCCGTTGCCCCAGAATGGGGACCTGCTGGGTTTAACCCCTTTAACCCAGGGGGAATTGTGGCTCACCACATTGCCGCCGGACTGGTGGGGATTATTGCCGGACTATTTCACCTAACGGTTCGTCCGCCAGAACGCTTGTATAAAGCCTTGCGGATGGGGAATATCGAAACGGTACTCTCCAGCAGTATTGCCGCCGTCTTCTTTGCCGCTTTTGTTGTGGCGGGAACCATGTGGTACGGCAACGCAGCAACCCCCATCGAACTCTTTGGACCCACCCGCTATCAGTGGGATCAAGGGTACTTCCAAACCGAAATTCAACGGCGGGTTGATGCCAATATTGCCGCAGGAGATACGGCTTCCGAGGCTTGGTCTAAAATTCCCGAAAGACTGGCATTTTATGACTACATCGGCAATAGCCCCGCAAAAGGCGGTTTATTCCGTGTCGGTCCAATGGTTAACGGTGATGGCATTCCCGAATATTGGTTAGGTCATCCCGTGTTTACAGATGCTGAAGGTCGCGAACTGAGCGTGCGTCGGATGCCCAACTTCTTTGAAACCTTCCCCGTGGTGTTAACGGACTCTGAGGGCATTGTTCGAGCCGATATTCCTTTCCGTCGTGCGGAATCTAAATACAGTTTCGAGCAAAATGGCGTAACCGTCAGTTTCTACGGTGGTGCGTTGGATGGTCAAACCTTCAGCGATCCCAAACAAGTTAAAGAAATTGCGCGTAAGTCTCAATTGGGAGAACCTTTTGATTTCGATCGCGAAACTTTAGGCTCCGATGGGGTCTTCCGGACTTCTACCCGTGGTTGGTTTACCTTTGGCCATGCTGTATTTGCCTTGCTCTTCTTCTTCGGTCACATTTGGCACGGCTCTCGCACCTTATACCGAGATGTTTTTGCCGGTGTGGAAGCAGACTTGGAAGAACAAGTCGAATGGGGAATGTTTGCCAAAGTGGGAGATAAAACCACTCGGATCAAAAAAGGTGCTGCATAGGCGATCGCCTTTTTGGTCTTAAATATTCTCAGAATTGAGGAGAATTGAGGAGGAAGACAAAACCTCCTCAATTTTTTTTAAGGAAGCAAGACTCTCCCACTCCTGCATTCTCTCGGGTAGTGCAGTGGGTCTTGCCCGTTAATGGGTAGGTCTTATGAGAAAAATCCCTAGAAAAAATTAATAATTTGTTTATCGGGAACTCAATCCCTTAAAATATGATTGTGTAGAGCAATTCAGTTTTGTCTTGCTTTATCATCGAATCAATCTTTGTTGTCTTTTTTACCCTCAAATTAGTTATGGAAAGCGTTGCCTATATTCTCGTACTTGCTGTTGGCATAGGAATCCTCTTTTTTGCGATCGCGTTTCGGGAACCCCCCCGCATCGAAAAATAATCGAAAAATAAAGGATTGCAACAGAACTTCCTAAAAATATCAAACCCATTGCCAGCAAGTTTTCTCTTTTGGTGAGAAACTTCTCAGCCGCACTATCTTATTTCTTTCACTATTGCTAAATGGTGGAAAATCAAGATGATGCGGCTCAAATTGCTTTTTACACGACCTTGTTCCCCTCGAACGGGTTTTATCGATCTCGATCGCATCGTTATTTTGGACAATTATTTTGGACTGAATCATGCAATGTCCGGCTTGTCAGCATAAAGAAAGTCGCGTCCTAGAATCTCGTTCTACAGAAGGAGGCAAAAGCGTCCGACGACGGCGAGAGTGCTTAAATTGTAAAAATCGTTTTACCACCTACGAACGCATTGAATTTGTTCCGATCGCCACCATTAAACGAGATGGTAGTCGAGAATCCTTCGATCGCTCGAAACTGTTGCGAGGACTCATTCGCGCTTGCGAGAAAACAGAGATTTCCCACCAACGTCTGGAAAC
Organism: Spirulina sp. 06S082; assembly: GCF_034932145.1. NCBI lineage: Bacteria > Bacillati > Cyanobacteriota > Cyanophyceae > Spirulinales > Spirulinaceae > Spirulina > Spirulina sp. 06S082. The sequence continues at coordinate 4,956 of NZ_JAYGHV010000174.1, forward strand.
CTTTGTCGATGAAATCGAGGCACAACTCCAACAACGTTCTCTGCGGGAAGTCACCACTCGGGAAATTGGAGAACTCGTCCTCGGCTATTTGCGCCAAGAAAATGAAGTTGCTTACGTTCGTTTTGCCTCAGTTTATCGCCAATTCCAAGGCATTACAGATTTTGTCGAAACCTTGGATCAACTACAATCTCAGCAGGAGGAATCGAAAAAGACTGAAGAATGGCAAGACCTCAATTATAGTGCAGCCTCTGAAATTATCGCGTCTTCTTCTCCATAATGAACCTAGAGTCAAGAGGGAAATCTCTCAGCAGTTCATTTCTCGATTTTTGGGGTAGAACTTCCTTAAAATATGTTATATTCATAAGCCCGTCTGTCACTGTTATCGTAACAGTCTCCAAAAAAATGGGTCTCAAAATGCAGGAGATGTGGAGTTGATAGACTAAAAAGTATTAAAATAAGTCTAAGTGACCCATTCTGTTACTAGCCGATGCTAGAATGCAGATTGGGTAAATATATCTGTTATTCAAATTAGCAGAATACCTTAACAAAGTACCGGAACTGTATATTGCGATCGAAATATTGCGATCGCGCCAAACACTGAGAATTTTTCTCAAGGTGCGATCGTTCATTCACAGTAAGTACATACGGAGCTAAAAACCTAGGAAAAAATACACATATGGTCAGTCAGAAAACAACCGCCAGTAGAAACAAAGACATTGGCTTTACTCACGAAGATTTTGCTGCTCTCCTTGACAAATACGACTATCATTTTAGTCCTGGAGACATTGTACCGGGAACTGTTTTCAGCATGGAACCCAGGGGCGCGTTAATTGATATCGGCGCGAAAACCGCTGCATTTATCCCCATTCAAGAAATGTCCATCAACCGGGTGGACGATCCTAGCGAAGTCTTACAGGCAGAGGAAACGCGGGAGTTTTTCATTCTGACCGATGAAAATGAAGACGGACAGTTAACCCTCTCCATTCGTCGTATCGAATATTTACGAGCTTGGGAACGAGTGCGTCAATTGCAAGCCGAAGATGCGACTGTGCGTTCTAACGTTTTTGCCACCAACCGAGGGGGAGCTTTAGTTCGTATTGAAGGATTGCGAGGTTTTATTCCTGGTTCTCATATTAGTACTCGTCAAGCTAAGGAAGATTTAGTAGGTCAGGACTTACCTCTAAAATTCCTAGAAGTGGATGAAGATCGCAACCGTCTTGTCTTGAGTCATCGCCGCGCTTTAGTCGAGCGGAAAATGAACGGGTTACAAGTTGGAGAAGTCACCATCGGTACGGTACGAGGAATCAAGCCCTATGGTGCATTTATCGATATTGGTGGTGTGAGCGGACTGCTCCACATTTCAGAAATTTCTCACGATCATATCGATACACCTCACAGTGTTTTTGCCGTCAATGATGAATTGAAGGTCATGATCATTGACTTAGATGCAGAGCGCGGTCGTATTTCGCTTTCGACCAAGCAACTCGAACCTGAACCCGGTGATATGTTGAAAAATCGGGATTTGGTGTTTGAGAAAGCAGAAGAGATGGCTGAAAAATATCGCCAGAAACTCTTGCAACAAGAACGGGGAGAAACGGGTCGAGATGAATCTACTCCAGAGGCAAAAGAGGAATTAGACATTCCTACTGCAACAGATGAAGAGGTGACGGTTGCTGTGGTAGAAGAAGCTGGGGAAGAAACATCTGCTGTGGTAGAAGAAGCTGAGGAAGAAACTTCTGCTGTGGTAGAAGAAGCTGAGGAAGAAACTTCTGCTGTGGTAGAAGAAACCGGGGAGGGAACTTCTCAACCGGAAACAACTCAACCAGAAGCGATCGCCGAGCCAGAAGTAGAGTTGGAAACAGCACCGGAACCCGAAAATGTTGCCGAACCCGTTACTGTGGGTAGCGAGTAGTAACAGAATTGTTGCAATTAACTGGCCGAAAGCAAAATTAGAATCAACAAAGAACAACTTTGTCAAGAGGGACTCTTCCCTCTTTTTTTGTCACATTTTTTGCCACATTGTTAAAATTTTTTTAAGCGATAATCAGCCGCAATTCTAAGAGAAGTCAAGAATTTTGGGTGCATTCTATAATGCTGTTGTAATGGCCAATGCGATCTTTTTTAATTAAATATTATTTGATTCAGATACATTCGCCGGCTCTTATCGCTTTATAATATCGAGTATAGCTTTTGTAGTCAATGTCCAGCCGTCCTACAAGGACGGGGTTTCAGACCCATTTTTTGTGATGAAAACTGTTCTAATTGTAGAAGACGATCCCGTTAATCTTCGCGTTTTTACCAAAATTCTCAAAAAACGTGGCGGTTTAGAGGTGAAAGCAACAGAAAATGTTGAAGAAGTTATAAACATTGCTCAATCTCGGGAAGTGGATATCATTTTGATGGATGTTTCTCTTGCTCATAGCGTTTATCAAGGTCAGGCTGTTGATGGCATTAAAATTACACAGATGCTCAAAGCCGATCCCCAAACTGCTGACCTGCCAATTATTTTAGTCACTGCTCACGCAATGGAAGGCGATCGCGAAACCTTTCTCAAAGAAAGTGGGGCTGACGGTTATATTTCCAAACCCGTAGTGGATCAGCAAGAGTTTATAGATATTATTAAAAAATTGTTACCCGAGGTTATTGATTAAAATGAATTAGGCACAAATTGAGTAACAACCCGCTTATTCTCTCCCCTGGTTACTGTAACGCGATCGAGATCGATCGCTCCCACGGCTTGAGTTCCCGTCATTTCTAAAGGAGGATTCACCTGTTTGTAAATGATATTCCCTTGCGCGTCAATTCTGCGTTGGTCGATCGCCCAAACCACCTCATTTGCATAAAGATCCGCTTGTCTGCTGGCATTAATTCCTCGCACTCCCCCTTTTAAGCGGGCAACATTTTCCTTGAGATTAATTAACCCTTCATTGGCGTTAATGACTGTATTTTCGGTATTGTGGACGATGCGGACGGGCTTATTGGCTAAAATCGATCGCCCTTTCATATTCCAAATAATCGAATCAGAGGCAACTTGTACGGGAGGGTCAACAGAATTAGAGCGGACATTTCCCTGCAATACTACCACCTGAGTCTCTAAATTCATCTCCGCTTTATCCGCCAGAATGCGATCGGTAATCTTTTTGTTTTCGTCGTAGCGATCGGCTTGCATTTTCGTCTTAGTTGTCAATTTTTTTGCGGGGAGTTCCCAAACCGCTTCTTCTGTTCTCATTTGCATGGGGTTTTTCGTGCCAGTGGCGATGACTTTTCCCTTTAACTCTAATCGTTGGGTCAGAGTGAAATAACGCCCCTCCTTCGCCGTCACTTCTAATTCTTCGTGGGAACCCGTGAAATTATCTCTGGCAATAATCAGGTTTTCTTTCGTTAGCCATTCCATCTCCTTGCCCCGCACGATCGCCCCATTGCGAAGATCCCGCACAATAATATTATCGTGCAGAATCATCTTCTCCCCATCGTTGACCATTTCCCCGCGATCGGCACTCAACTGCACAATTAGTTCATCATTTTGCAAAACATTCCCCGTAATCGTCTCAAAGCGGGCGCTTTTTCCATCTTCACTGTAGATAACATTTTTGGCATTGACGCGCCAAAGCAGTTCTCCTGTTTCACTGGTATTTTCAATGGTAGCATCCTCCAAAATCGCTTGCTTTTCCGTAATCGGAGTGGGTTGTGTTTGAGTTGATTCTGGGGGTTTGGGAGGCTGACAGGCACTCAAAACCAACAACAGCAGCAACGTACTGGAGGGTATCCAGCGCATTACTCTGTTGTTGTTTTGGTTTGCGGTCACTCCCTCGTGCTGATTACCCATTACCGATTACCAATTTGTTCATCATTCAAAACCTTAATGCCAGGAAAGGCACGATGATGATAGCCATTTGTATTCGGTCGCGGTATTTTTTGGATGTCTTCTTTGATTTGATCCAAGTCAATATAGCGATCGGCGACGTTAATTAAACTATCGCTGGTCATGGATCGCAAACTAATCACTTCTACCCGCGCACCTCGGTAACTGACGGCATCGACGGCATAAGCTAAATCTCCGTCACCGCTTACCAATACCGCCGTATCGTAGGCATTAACCAAAGCCATCATATCTACGGCAATTTCTACATCCAGATTAGCTTTTTTTGAGCCGTCGGGAAGCTGCACTAAATCTTTGGCGATGACCCGATAGCCATTGCGTCGCATCCACAAGAGGAAGCCTTGCTGCTTTTCATTGGTGCGATCGACACCAGTATAAAAGAAAGCCCGCAACAATCTCGAACCCGCCGTCAAGCGGTAAAGGAGTTTGGTGTAGTCAATTTCCAATCCTAACTGTAAGGCAGCGTAGAACAAGTTCGAGCCGTCAATAAATATTGCTACTCGTCCTCGGTTTTCTAGTACTTGTTCTGGCGTGAAGATCGTATCTTCGCCAAAACTTTCATCTAACATCATTTGCATTCCTTGTTTCTTAAATAAGGGTTTTTAATTTGTTTTTTCCCCTCTTGACGATCGCCGTCAAAATATCAAAAAATGGCTCAACCTGGATTAAAATTGTAGGCGATCGCCCCTTTAGGGGTTAGATTCTTGGCTGGGAAGTTCCAATTTGTTAAAAATCGGATGGGTTTTGTTGAGGGTTTGACCCCCAGCTAAAATCCCCCAGCGACTATGTTCGGCAAACAATTCGGGTTTATTAATAAGGGTTAGGTTGTTAAAGTCGAGTTCAAAACCGAGTTGTTGGTAGATGTCACCGCATAAATTAGGAATAATCGGCGATAGGAGATAAGCACAAAGTCTAACAGATTCTAAAACAGCATATAAAACCCGTTCTACCTCCCCTTGTTGCTTCTGTTTGTATAGACTCCAAGGGGCTTGCTCATCAATATACTTATTACAAGCGCGAATTAAATTAAAGATTTCTTCACAAACTCCCGTAAAATTTAAGGATTTATACGCATTAACAACGCGATCGCTTAATTTAACCCCCATGGATTTTAAGGGATGGGTTTCAGAAAAGTCAGAGACTCTAACCTCGGGGACTTGACTTTGGCAATATTTTTTCAACATTCCCAAGCTACGGTTGAGCAAATTCCCGAAGTCGTTGGCTAAATCGGCATTGAGAACATTGACAAAACGAGTTTCGTTAAAGTCCCCATCTTGCCCAAATTCAATTTCTTTGAGGAAATAGTAACGCACGGCATCGGAACCATAGCGATCGAGCAAGGCAATGGGATCGATAGTATTTCCTAGAGTTTTGCCCATTTTTCTGCCATCTTTGGTGAGAAAACCATGACCGAAGACTTTTCCTGGTAAAGTCATTCCGGCTGACATTAACATGGCTGGCCAATAAACAGCGTGAAATCGAAGAATATCTTTACCGATCAGATGAATATTAATCGGCCAATAGTTCTTTAAGGCATTATCTAAAGTCGGTTCGTCCTCGGGTTCGAGTAGTGCGGTAACATAACCTAAAAGTGCGTCAAACCAAACGTAAATGGTATGATTGGGATCGTGAGGGATGGGAAAACCCCACTCGAGATTGACGCGAGAAATGGAAAAGTCTTGCAAGCCCCCTTTAACAAAATTCAAGACTTCGTTGCGACGACTTTCCGGCTGGATAAAATCCGGTTGTTCGCGATACAGTTTTTCCAACCGTTCTTGGTATTGAGAGAGGCGGAAGAAATAATTATCCTCATCGCGCCACTCAACTTTTTTATTGGTGTGGATGGGGCATAAACCACCTTCCAGAAGTTCCCGTTCTTCTTTAAATTCTTCGCAGGAGACACAATACCAGCCCTGTTGTTTGGATAGGTAAATATCCTTGTTATTCCAGACTCGGTTGAAGAATTCTTTGACGATCGCGTGATGTTTGATAGCCGTGGTGCGGCTAAAGCGATCGTAGTGAATATTGAGTTTGTGCCAAAGTGCTGCAAAACTGTCCGCGATCGCGTCGCAGTGTTCTTGGGGTGCAATTCCCCGTTCTTCTGCGGCACGTTGAATCTTCTGTCCGTGTTCGTCAGTTCCCGTAATCATCAGAACGGAATGCCCTTGCAGGCGATGAAAACGAGCGATAACATCCGCCACTATTGTCGTGTAAGCGCTGCCGATATGGGGAGCCGCATTGACATAATACAGAGGGGTTGTAATCGCAAATTTTACGTTATCCGATTTGGGCTGATTCATAAATTAAGGGAACGGGAAACGGGTTTCTCTGAGGTTCACAACCCAAGTTTGGTTTAAGTTGAACCTATTTTGGTGTGAGCGCTCACTGGCTAAAGGGAATAGGGATTGAGGATATTTATC
>NZ_JAYGHV010000175.1:0-11176 GCF_034932145.1 Spirulina sp. 06S082
AATCCGGTTAATGGGTATAACAAGCGGGCAAGATGCCCGCACTACTGTAATTATTGAATATTATCGTAGTGGGAGCGTCTCGCTCCCTAGATTTTTAATGATAGTATTCATGCGGATTTGATATTACTTGGTTGGATATGCTGTTCGCGAAGCGTTCCCGGAGGGAGTAGGTTTCCTCGCCATATCCAATCAATCAAGAGAAGGATTAGGGTAAGGGCGATCGCGGTTCTTACAAGCAATGGGAAGAGGATAATGTTGCCCCGCAAGTGGCTTTTGAAATCCTATCTCCTGGGAATAAGAAGAAAGATATGGAGACCAAATTTCATCACGATGGAGAACGTTTTATTGAATTTGTCGAGGCGATCGAACAACGCGATCGCGAACGAGCCGAGAAGGATCGCGAACTGGTTATTAAGAACTACTCTAAATCCTTTTCTGGATAGAGTTCAGGTAATAGTATCATTGATTTTTTCCTTTTTTGAGAAACGCGATCGCCTGAATTGTAAACTCTTTAAGAAATGCGATCGCCTAAAGTCGTTTCTCTGTATAATATCAACTGGAGGCGAATCGGACAGTTTTCTGTCTCTAAAACTCGTCTGTTGAAAAAATATGAACTTTTATCTGGGGTGTGCGGTTTGGTCTTATAAGGGATGGGTGGGAGATTTCTATCCCGATAAAACTCCTCAAGGGGATTTTTTACGCTTGTATAGCGATCGCTTCACCTCTGTCGAAGGGAATACCACTTTTTATGCTGTCCCAGATCGCAACACAGTAGCGCGATGGAAGGCTCAAACACCATCGGGATTTCATTTTTGCCCTAAAATGCCTAAAATCATTACCCACAATGATTTATTAATCCCCAACCAAGCTGAGGCGATCGCATTTTTAGAGCGTATGGGAAAACTTGGCGATCGCCTCGGGGTCACTTTCATTCAACTTCCTCCCAATTATAGCCCAGAAGCATTTGACGACCTCAAATCTTTTCTTTCTCAACTTCCTTACAAAGAGTATAAACTCGCCCTAGAAGTCCGTCATCTCGACTGGTTTCAAGCCCCTCATGGCGATCGCCTCAATCAATTATTACAAAACTTAAATATTGGGCGAGTTCTCCTCGATACCCGTCCTGTTTATCACTCTTCCAACGATCCGCAACTGCACTCCCGCACTCGCAAACCCGATCTTCCTCTGCAACCCATTGTCACCAGCGATTTGAGTTTAATTCGTTTTATTTCCCATCCCCAATCTCAATTTAATCAAATTTTTCTCCAAGAATGGACGCAACAGATCGATCTCTGGTTGCAAGACGGAAAAACAATTTATTTTTTCGTCCACTGTCCGCAAGAAGAACATTCTCCCCAGACTGCACGGGATTTTCAAGCTCTTTTAGAAGCAAAGGGAACAATTGTTCCTGATTTGCCGTGGAATCATCTCAAAATGCCCCCGAAACAATTAAGTTTATTTTGAAATCATTTTCCGAAGAAGCCATAAGCTGTTGGCTTTGCTTGGGGCTTCCTTCGGGCTTCCTGCGTTTCCATTAATTCGACTTCCGAAGAAGCCATAAGTATTGTATCAGATGATAAAGTTTACCTGGCGCAAAAGAATGAGTATTTCAGCGATCTACCGACCCCCACAACGGTTTATTTTTCTACATTTTTGTAAGTATCGGTCGATAAATCTCCCGTTCCCCCATCAAACACGCAATGTACTCCTAAAGAGAGAAGATTTTCTCGATGTTTAAATTGGAAGCAATTTGAACGAGTTTGTTTTTATCTTTAGGATTGGGGAGATAGGGAACTGTTCCGAGGATGGGAAGATGGGTTAAAGATTGGATCAGATCGATGGGAGTCCAATCACTTAATTGTTCTTCAGTGATGGATTGAGAACAGTTGAGAATAATGCCTTTGAGGTTTAATTTTACCTGACGGGCGAGGGCGACATTGGCCACAGTTTGCGCGATCGCCCCTAACTTGACGGGAACGACTAATACAGCATTTAAGTGCCATTGGGAAGCAATATCCGCAACCGTTAACTCGTGAGTCACGGGAGAACCCAATCCCCCCAAGGCTTCTATCAAAACGAAAGGATAACTCTGCACTAAAACTTGATAGGTTTGCCAAACTTTTCCCAAGTCGATCGCCCTCCCTTCTCTATCGGCAGCAACAGGAGGAGCAACAGGGGCTTTAAACTGAAGCGGGACAAGGGTTTCGGGGGGTTGAGATAGCTCGAATAGTTCTCGATATAACTCCCCATCTCCTGTTCCAGTTTGCAGGAGTTTCATTAAAGCGAGAGTATTGGGCGATCGATAGGTTTGCCAATAAGCCACTAAAGCCGTTGTCACAACGGTTTTCCCCACATCTGTATCTGTCCCGACAATCAATAAATTCGGCATTTTTTCTCGCGATTTTCCTCTTCTTTTCAGCTTGGAATCCTAGTACGCAGCTAGGGGTCTGTCAAGGATTTTTTGGCGGGTAAGGGCGATCGCCATAACCCTAATCCTTCTCTTGGTCGATTGGATATGCTGAACTATCTCTTGGTCGATTGGATATGCTGAACTAAATTCAGCATCCCTCGACCGCAATTCAGCATCCCTCGACCGCTTTCAATGGATTTTTTGTATGAGACAGCGCTTGGGGGATGCTGAGGTTTCCTCAGCATATCCAACCAAGTAAGAAGGGATTTTCAATCCCTGGCGGATCGGGCTATACTCGTCATTTTAAGTATGACAGACCACTAGGGAGCGAGACGCTCCCACTACTGTAATCTACTGTTGTGGTAGCTAATGCGTAAGTCCTATCCTCTTATAAATCCGTTACGGCTCCAAGATGACTGGAAGAAACCAACTTAGCATATTTAGCTAAAACCCCTTTCGTATAGACAGATTCCGGCGCTTTCCAGTTGGCGAGACGCTGTGCTAAATCCTCATCAGAAACGTGGAGGTGCAGCGATCGCGCTTTCGCGTCAATTGTAATGCGATCGCCCTCTTGAACCAAGGCGATCGCCCCCCCCACCGCCGCTTCGGGAGCCACGTGACCCACCACTAAACCATAGGTTCCCCCGGAAAAACGCCCATCGGTAATCAAACCCACAGAGTCCCCCAAACCTGCCCCAATAATGGCAGAAGTCGGCGCTAACATCTCCCGCATCCCCGGCCCCCCTTTCGGACCCTCATAGCGCACGACAATGACATCTCCTGCCATAATCTTGCCATCGAGGATAGCACTCAAACATTCTTCCTCCGACTCAAACACCTTCGCCGGTCCCGTCATTTGAGGATTTTTCACGCCGCTAATTTTAGCAACGCCCCCAAATTCAGCTAAATTCCCCTTCAAAATGGCTAAATGTCCTGTTTTATATAGGGGATTGTCCCAGGGGCGAATTACATCTTGCTCAGGGGAAGGCGTGTCGGAAACCTCCGCCAAAACCTCTGCAACCGTTTGTCCGCTTATGGTTAAAGCATCGCCATGCAAGAGGTCGTGTTTGAGTAACATTTTCATCACTTGGGGAATACCTCCCGCAGCGTGTAAATTCGTCGCCACATAACGCCCGCTTGGTTTCAGATCGCACAATACCGGAACTCGGTTGCGAATAGTTTCAAAATCGTCCAAGGTTAACTCAACGCCAATGGTGCGGGCGATCGCCAGTAAATGTAAAACCGCATTAGTAGATCCCCCAATCGCCATTACCACAGAAATCGCATTTTCAAAGGCCTTGCGAGTCAAAATCTGACTGGGAAGGATTTGCTTCCTAATCGCCTCCACTAGCACTTGCGCCGATTTCGCCGTACTCTCCGCCTTTTCCTCATCTTCAGCCGCCATCGTGGAAGAATAAGGCAAACTCATCCCCATCACCTCAAACGCCGAGGACATGGTATTCGCCGTAAACATTCCCCCACAAGACCCCGCCCCTGGGCAAGCATTGCGCTCGATCGCCATCAGGGTCTCCTCTGTCATTTTCCCGGCTCCGTGCTGTCCCACGGCTTCAAAAGCACTGACAACGGTTAAATCCTGCCCGTCGTAATGTCCTGGCTTAATGGTGCCGCCATAGACAAAAATAGCAGGAATATTCATGCGTGCCATGGCGATCATCGCCCCAGGCATATTTTTATCACAACCCCCGATCGCCAGCACCCCATCCATACTCTGAGCATTACAGGCAGTTTCAATCGAATCGGCGATGACTTCCCGGGAAACTAGGGAATATTTCATCCCCTCGGTGCCCATTGCAATCCCATCGGATACCGTAATGGTTCCGAACATCTGCGGCATTGCTCCCGCCCCTCGCAGCGCGGTTTCCGCCCGTCCCGCCAGGAGATTAATGCCCATATTGCAGGGGGTAATCGTGCTATAACCATTAGCAAGCCCAACAATGGGTTTGCTAAAATCGTCGTCCCCAAATCCCACTGCCCGTAACATGGCACGATTGGGCGATCGTCGAATTCCTTGGGTAATGGTCTGACTTCTCCGATTGTCCGATACATTGCTTGACATAATTGCTGGGTTCTCCTGCTAACCTAAAAAAACTATTTTAATGAAGCTATTTTTCTATTGTCCTACCTTCACTCCCTCCTCTTGACAATTTTGGGGAATTTCTTGGGAATTCTGCCCCGATGAGGGAAAACGCCAATTTTTCAAAAAATGTCTGAATCCTTAACAATTGTTTAAGAAAGCTCGAAAGCCTTGGCTTATCTTGTTTTCACTGAGGGAGAGTCAATCTATTATTGGCGATCGCCTCAAAAGCGATCGCGGAAAATTAGGTTATTCCTACGGATGAAGAATTATAACTAAATAACAGTAGCGATCGAAATAAGCAGATATCAAGGGTGCAGCATTGAAAATCAGGACATTAGGGCAAGAGGGAAATTCCTTCTGGCCTTTATAGTCGGTATTATCTCGCAAAATTATTGAGGATATGAGCAAAGGGTTATTGATGATGGATGCCAGAGAACTCTTGCGGCGCTATGCTAAAGGGGAACGAGATTTTCAGGGCGCAAAACTAGAAAGCGCATTTCTGGGGGGTGCAGATTTAAGTGGCGCAAATTTACGTGAGTGCGATCTCAGTGGAGCTAACTTAATTGGAGCCAATTTGGAAAGAGCGAACTTAAGAGAATCAAACTTAAGTGAATCTCATCTTGATGCTCTATTAAATGAAGCAAACTTAATTGGCGCTAATTTAACCAAGGCAACTTTAAAAGGGGCGAGGTTAATGAATTCTTCCCTCAGAGCAGCTAATCTCCAGGGTGCCATTTTAACCGGCGCAGATTTGAGTTATGCCGTGCTCAGTGAAGCTGATTTGCGCGATAGCGATTTGAGTCGGGCAAAAATGATTGGCTGCAATTTGGGGCGGGCAAAATTAATGAATGCTTCCCTGGAGGGCGCAAATTTAGAGGGTGCAAATTTAACCAATGCAGTTTTGATGAAGGCCAATTTAGAGGAGGCCAATTTAGCCAAAGCCATATTAGATGGAGCAAATCTCAGTTACGCGAATGCAGCCAAAGCTGATTTCAGTCACGCTCGTATTAGCAGTGCCAATTTAGGCAGCAGTAATTTTACAGAAGCCAATTTTAGAGCTGCTCATATTATTTGGACGACACTGCGAAACACAGATTTTACTCGAGCTAATCTCTATCGCGCTCAATTGTGTTGGTCGAATATGACAGGGGCAATTTTGGTGGAAGCACAATTAATTGATGCCAATATTAATGAGGTCAATTTTAAGAATGCAGACTTGCGAGGAGCAATTATGCCTGATGCTGGAAGCCGCGATCTGAATGGGAAAGAATAAGGGACTTAGGGGAGGTTGCGCGATCGCGCAACCTCTGAGTTGGGCTTTTTATTCACATTTCTAACTGTCTTGTAAGATAGTTTTAGAAACAATGCGAGTTTTCTTGCGATCGCTCTCGGATAAGTCCCCTCCTTCTTGGAGTTGCGTTGCACTTCTTTGCAAGACGGTTGCGGCACCGCGATCGCCCATTTGTAAAGCCGTTTTGGCCGCCGTTTGCAACATGGTTGCGGCTCCTGTTTTATCTCCTTGCTGGAGTTTCGTTTCCGCGATTTGAGTTTGACGATATTTAGCCAATGCAAGGATAGACTGCTGCACGGTATTATTGGGCGCGGGTTGATAAAGTTGCTGTGCCTGTACCAACACGGGAATATTCTCAGAGAATAGCCCTTCTTGTCCCAAGCCAGGATCGTCATAGCGCACCTGTATATTGGCAATAAGATGCTCTCCCGCAGGGAGTCGATCGATATAGAGATTAGCCAGCACTACCCGCTCTTCCTTCATTAAATCCCCCAAACGCACGCTATAGCGATCGCCTTCGGGTTGTACGGGGAGTTCAATGGTGTCCGGTGCAACTTGAGCGACGGGTTTAAGTTCGGCCAGCCTCGTCCCCATAGCCAGATCGAACAATAAGTAAGCATTGGTTAAACCCACAGATTGAATGCGGGTAAAAAGTTTGCCAAACTCCTCTAGGGCTTGTTCGGGTTGTTCGATATAGGATAGCGCTCCTCCTGCGGTATCGGCAATTTTTTCGAGAATATCTTGATTCCAATGGGAGCCAAAGCCCAAAGTATTGAGGGTAATATTATATTCTGAAGCCAATTTAGCCAGTTTCAAGCAGCGATCGTTATCCCCGTGTTCGTTTTCCCCATCCGTAAGGAGAAAAATCTGGGAAGTCTTATCCTCTTTACCTTTAGCGACTTCTTCCATGCCTAATTTCAGTCCTTCATCGATCGCCGTCCCCCCATCGGGTTTAAGTTTTTCAATGCGCCGTTTCACCTCATCAATATTTTCTACGGTTTGATTGGGAATGAGGACTTTAGCGCGGTGATCGAAAGTAATGATGGAAATGCGATCGCTGGGTTTGAGTTTATCCACTAAATTGATCGCAGCTTCTTTTACGGTTTTGAGGGGTTTTCCGTTCATCGAACCGCTATGATCCAACACGAGACACAAATTAAGCGGTAATGTACTATCTTGTTCTCCTGCTAAAGCAGAGAGGGAAATCGAGAGTTGACGTTGACTGCTGGCTTGATTGGCATCAATGTGGGAATCATTGAGAATAGGGTGCAAACCGACTTTCATGGTAATTAGGACTCTTAGAGCTTCACTTTCTTAGGATAGCTTGCTTGCTGGCAAGACGATGGGAATTGTTGACACTCCTCTGCCTAAAGGCGAGAGGATTCTTCCCTCACAGGGAGAAGCCTTGTAAAAGCAGTGCCTTTACTTGGTCTTACTCTCCCTCCCGAAGCAGTAGCGGTATGCCCTACCGCCAAAATTCGTAAACCTTCATCTCGAATATTCTTAGCTGCGTTAATATCTCTATCGTGGACAGAAGTTTTAGGTGTAGTCAAAGAACTCGATCGCGCTTTAGGAGAAGCAGGATTATAAAAGTTGGGAAAAGATGGCGATAGAAGCAAAGCCAATTTTTCGAGTATCATTGCTGATAACTCATTTTTCTGATTTGACTAATCCGCCACAAATTTTAATGCGCGATCGCTATTTTGTGCCTTTTGACATAAATTCAATAAATCCTCAAAGAATTTCTGAATCTCCTGAATTTCTATTGGTTCAGCTTCAATTTCCGTAACTTTAATATTGCTTAAAAGTGATTTGAGATACTCAATATCTTTTAATAAAAGAGCCACTTCAATCGGAGATAAAAGAGCATCACCTTCTTGGCCATAGTAATATTGCCAAAGTTGTGCTAGAATTTGAAATTCGTGTTGATGTTGTTCTGTAATATATTGATATGTAGCCAGCCAAATTTGTTCTGGTAGTCCACAATATCCTAATTCTTTGAGAAGGTTGCCTTGCACATCGCAAATGTAAATATCCCGCATTCTTCCTCTTTTTTAATTTATTGACCAGGGAACTGAGTAACAACGATATTGCCGTTAGTGTCGTAGATAACACTTCCAGTTCTTGTTAAATTACAACTATTATTTCTGCTTGTTCCTATATTACTGTTGAGAGTTGCTACAGCTTTGATGCGACCATTATTTTGATGTTTTTCAACGCAAGTATTAGAGTTTTTAATTGCATTACAAAACTTTCGCATATTAGCTTCACTGCCACAATAACTAGGAATAAAAATACTCTTATTGTCATTAACACAACTGGCATTACAATGGCGATCGCGGATATGCCGGAAAGCTAAATTAGTACAGTCAATACTAGGACAACCTCCCGCAGCATACAAATTAGGAGAGGAAGAGATAGGAGTGTCGGGAAGAGCAGAATTTGTAGGAGTGTAGAGGAGAGAAGAGTCATGGGTTGGAGAAGAATGTACCCTCAAACCAATGGCGATCGCAATAGTCAGTATTGCTAAAGTAAATTTGATTGAAAATGAAATAATATTTTTTTTGTTCATTACTTTTCTCCTTGGGATAAAAAATCGGAATTTAAAACTTCTTCAGAGGTAAAAGGAAATTTATGAGGAAACATTTCAATCGCTAATTCTGTTTCCTCTGCTGCATCTTCTCGTGCATAATCATAACATTCTCTCAATATCTTTAAATAGAGTGGTTTAAGACTGGGACTATCCGTTAAAAGAAAATCAATTTGGCGACGTTGTTCGCGAATTGTACTCAACCAACTTTTTGAACGTTTGTCTTCTTGATATTTCCATTTCAGTAAATGAACCAGCAAAACAATTAAACGACTTTTTAGTTCTCGTTTTTCAGAACGTCCCATGCTTGCTAATTCTTCAATTAAATTATGGCGATCGAGTGCGTTCCATTCATTAGTTTTTAATTGTCGAATAGTTTCCTGTAACCATAACTGAAAATCGCGATCGTAAAGTGTTGAAGTAGATATTTCTGAAACCTGCATCATTTCACAATATGAACTACGAGAATTGTAACAAAAAAAGATGAGGATGGTCAACCCAACCCCCATCTTTTGTACTTAACTCTTCGCAAGCTAGTCTTTACAAATCTGCCATTACTTTCTGGGCTGCTTCTAAGGTTTTATCGATGTCTTCATCAGTATGAGCTAAAGAAGTAAATCCCGCTTCAAATTGAGAAGGAGCAAGATAAATTCCCTGTTCCAACATCCCACGATGATAGCGAGAAAATTTCGCCAGATCCGACTTTTTGGCATCGTCGTAATTGTGGACGGGATCTCCCCCGAAAAAGAGGCCAAACATTCCACTAATATGACCGCCAGAAGTTGCGTGACCCGTCTCTTTCGCAATTTTTTGCAAACCTGTAATTAATTTTTTGGTGACGCGATCGAGATGTTCGTAACTACCAGGTTTTTGCAATAATTTCAAAGTTTCGATCCCCGCAGTCATTGCTAAAGGATTCCCAGAAAGTGTTCCCGCTTGATACATGGGACCCGCAGGAGCAACCATAGCCATAATATCCTTACGACCGCCATAAGCTCCAACGGGAAGACCGCCACCAATCACTTTCCCTAAAGTTGTCAGATCGGGAGTTACGCCAAACTTCTCTTGTGCGCCACCGTAAGCGATGCGAAATCCTGTCATGACCTCGTCAAACATTAATAATGCGCCATTTTCTTGCGTAATCACGCGCAATCCTTCCAAAAATCCAGCATCGGGAGGAATAAAGCCAGAATTGCCCACTACAGGCTCGAGAATAACACCAGCAATTTCCTCGGGATTGTCTGCAAATAGCTTTTTAACGGCTTCTAAATCATTGTAGGGAGCGTTGAGGGTATCGCTGGCGGTTGTTTTGGGAACTCCAGGAGAATCTGGTAAACCTAATGTTGCCACACCGGAGCCTGCTTTAACTAAGAACATATCGGCGTGACCGTGATAGCAGCCTTCAAACTTAATCACTTTATCGCGTCCAGTAAAGGCTCGCATCAAGCGCAACACGGACATACAGGCTTCTGTACCTGAATTGACAAAACGAACCATATCGATGCTGGGAACAGCATCAATGACCATTTCCGCTAGGGTATTTTCTAGGGTGCAAGGAGCGCCAAAACTGGTTCCTTTGTCTAAAGCAGCTTTTAATGCTTTAATTACGTCAGGATGGGCATGACCGCAAATAGCGGGACCCCAAGTGCCGACATAATCAGTATATTGGTTGCCATCAATATCCCAAATTTGGGAGCCTTTGACGCGATCGAAGACGATGGGTTGGCCGCCAACGGACTTAAATGCTCTCACGGGAGAACTGACTCCTCCAGGCATCAATTTTTGAGCAGCCGTAAAAATCTCTTCGGATTTGCTGGTATTCAAAGATGTAGTTGCTACCAAAATTTTCTCCTTCTTTGTAATTGAATCTTGTTTTGCGCGATCGCCATGTTTGCCTTGAGGGGCAAGGGAATGAGAATAAGGGGACGATCGGCAAAAATGCACGCTGCGATCGCGTTTGCCCGTTACAGGTTGCCAATTCCCTTTAAACTTTGAGATAGGCGACATTTTAACAGTTATCCGTTATCCGTTTTCGGGAAATTGCGCTTCTATTCCCTCGATCTTTTTGCTTCTTCGTTTCGTTATGATTCTTGATTCTCCTCAAACTTACGCTCTCGCGTTGCATACCACCAGTTCTCAATTGGGATTGGCGATGGATAATTTTGCTGGGGATTCTCGCGATCGCCTTTGGAACCTGCAGCGAGAGTTATCCACTCACTTGCATTCCCATCTGGTAGACTTTATTCAACCCCAAACATGGGCGAATCTAGCTTTTCTCGCCGTCGCTAAGGGGCCTGGCAGCTTTACCAGTACCCGTATTGGGCTAGTAACGGCACGTACCCTCGCCCAGCAACTCGATCGCCCTTTATTTGCTATTTCTTCTCTAGCGGGGTTTGCTTGGTCGCAAAAGGAGTTATTTCAGCCAGGCGATCGCATTATGGTTGAATATCCTGGCAAACGCGAAGCAATTTTTAGCGCAATTTATCAATTTATCTCCGATCGAGATGGGTTCAAGATAATTCTGCCCGATGGGGTTATGACTTTGGAACAGTGGCAGAAAAAACAACAAGATTTAGACTCTTCCGCAATTCTCCTTCAAGTCCCGTTAGATTTAGGGCAAACTGCCAACAGCATTTTAGAATTAGCTGCCCTCGCTTGGAAACAAGGCGATCGCCCCCATTGGTCCCAAGCACTCCCCTTTTACGGACAACACCGTGTGATTAGTTGATAGTTGATAGGTGATAGGTAAGTAGTTGATAGTTGATAGTTGATAGTTGATAGCGGGGA
>NZ_JAYGHV010000176.1:0-10790 GCF_034932145.1 Spirulina sp. 06S082
CAACCAATTGTCCGAGGAAATGACTGGGAATGCCGCGATCGTCTTTAATCAGAACG
This sequence comes from Spirulina sp. 06S082, assembly GCF_034932145.1. NCBI lineage: Bacteria > Bacillati > Cyanobacteriota > Cyanophyceae > Spirulinales > Spirulinaceae > Spirulina > Spirulina sp. 06S082. The sequence goes on from NZ_JAYGHV010000176.1 coordinate 57, forward strand.
ACTTGCAGCAGGGACCAAACGATATGTTTGTTTTTGGCAAGGAAGCGTTTTTCAATTTGAAAGCGATCGATTTCTCCCAGTAATAGTTTTTGATTGATGGCGAGGTCTGCTGGGCGATCGTCGGGATGGGTTAATTCTTTTTGGTTTTTGTGGAGGAGTTCCTTTCGGGAATAGCCTAAAGCGTTGCAGAGGGCTTGATTGACTTGTAAATAATCGCCGTCGAGACTGATAATAAACATTCCGATGGGGGCGAGTTCAAAGGTGAGGCGAAATTGTTCTTCGCTTTTTCGCAGGGCTGTTTCGGCGTGGTGGCGATCGGTAATGTCGGTTTGAACGGTGATATAGTGGGTCAGATGTCCCTGAAGATCGAGGACGGGGGCAAGATAGAATTCACTCCAGAAGGGAATGCCATCGCGACGATAATTTTTGATGATAGCGTGATACTCGAGTCCGCAAAGTTGCGCGTGGAGGATCTCTTGTTGAATCTCCGGATCGGCTTGTTCTCCGTAGATGGTAAAACTACTTTGACCGACAATTTCTTCGGCTTTATATCCTGTGAGTTTTTCAAAGCTGGGATTAACGTAAATGAGGGGAATATCGTTGGCGATCGCGTCGCTGATGGAAATACTATTACTATTGGCATCGATGGCGCGTTTGAAGAGATTGAGTTGAATGAGTCGTTCCTGTTGTTGAACGGCTGCGGCGATAATCTGGCTGACGGTTTGCAGAAATTCGAGGTCTTCTTCGCTCAATTGCCGCGATCGTTTGGAGTAAATTCCTAACATTCCATAGCAACTTTCTCCTCTAAGAATGAGAAGATTTGCGCCACTAATAATTTTGTTATTATGCAGCAAGGGGGAAGCCTGAAAGCGAGTTTCGACAGGGAGATCGTCAAAAACGATGGTTTTTTTCTCTTTGAGGGTATATCCCGCTAAAGAAGTTGCAGAAATCCAAATTTTGGCATAACCGATGAATTTTTCTGGCCAGCCAATTCCCGCTTTGAGCAGAAAAGAACTTTCATTTGCAAGAAGTTCAAACAGACCCACAAACTCGAGTTCTAAGGTCTCAGCGATTAAATTAACGGCTTTCTGGAGAAAAATATCAAAGTCTGTTTCTCTTAAGCTCAATTGACTAAGATGAGCAATAGCTGATTGATAGCGGAGGCGATGATTGAGCTTGGTTAAGGTAATCTCGTTGAGCTTTGTCAAAGCAACAATGTTTTTTCGGAGTTCTAAAATTTCCTCAGTTTCTGAGTTTTTTTCTTGACTTTTTGACTTTTTTATGAATAGGTTTTTAATCTGAATTTTCTTTTTTTTTCTGAAGAGAATTGCCACAACTAGCACGAAAACACTCAATATCAAGAGCATAAACGGTTCTTGCGCTTGGTTTAGGGTAGATAATTGTAAAGTTTCAATTCCAAATAAAGTTAATATTTTTCTGTTCTCAACTAGGGCAATAATGCTGGGAAAAAGAGAGAGTGTAATGCAGTCAGGGTTTAGCTGTGAAGGAATATATTCTCCACGATCGCCGATGGGGATCGCGGAGAATATACTGATTTTTGAGCTTTTCTCGTTCTGTTCTTGCTTTTTCCATCTTTGCGATCGGGCAAACTGTTTCATCAAATCGATCTGGAGTTTGAGAAGCAAGCCTTTTTTCGCTGCTTGCTATTTTTCTCTATTTTAGAGTATTGAGTTGCTAATTATAAAGATACAATTAAAAAAGTTCAACATTATGGAAGTATGAAGAAAATTAAACCGATAACTTTGGCGGAGTTAAAACCCAGAATACCTGCTCGTGTGGCTAATATTGTAGATTGTAAGGAAAATATAACCTTAGAGAGATTTCCTCAGCGCTTGGAAGCAATGGGAATTGTGTGCGATCGCCCCATTGAGGTTCTCCGTCAAGCCCAATTTGGCGGGCTGTTGCACATTCGCGTCGGCACAACCACAGAACTCGCGATCCGGCGACAGGAGGCTCAATATATAACAGTTATACCGATTGAGGGGACTCAGAGCAAATGAAGAGAATTGCCTTACTCGGAATGCCAAATACAGGCAAATCGACCTTTTTTAATCGTATTACGGGAATGTCTGCGAGTGTCGGAAATTGGCCGGGAATTACGGTGGATTTGTTACAAGCAAGGGTAAAGATCGATAATGAGGAAATGGAAATTGTCGATCTTCCTGGTATTTACGATCTCCAAGGAATAGCAGATGATGAAAAGATTGTTCGCAATTTTCTGGAAAACTATGCGATCGATCTCGTGATTATTGTTTTAAATGCCTCCCAGATCGATCGCCAAATTCGTTTACCTTTACAACTCAAATCTTTGGGTCTATCCGCCATTTTGCTGTTAAATATGGCAGATGAGGCAGAGGGATATGGGATTTGCATCGATAGCGAAAAATTGACAGAACAATTGGAGATGCCGACGTTTCTAATTAGTGCAAAGCATGGCCAAGGTTATCTAAAAGCCTACGCAGCAATCAGTAAAAAGTTATCAGAAAATATTGTTTCTATTTCGCCTCAAACTCTAGCAATGCAGTTAGATAAAAGTGGTGATATTCCCCCCAGTGCGATCGCGGAAATTCTCGATAATGCGGTAGAAATTCCCTCCCAAATCAGTATAACTTGGACGGAACGCATCGATCGCCTTCTTTTGCATCCGATTTTAGGATTGCCGTTATTTTTTGGGGGAATGTTTGCTGTATTTTGGCTCATTTGGGTTATCGGTTTGCCTTCTCAAGATATTGTTAAAAATTTGGCAGAGTGGTTCTTGAAAAATTGCCTTGCACCGGCGATTGCGCCTTTTCCAGATATTGTTCGGGATTTTGTCATTAATGGACTCTGGAATGGTATTTCTACTGTTGCTTCTTTTGTTCCTTTGATCGTGCTTTTCTTTATTGTCATGGCAGTTTTAGAAGATAGCGGCTATTTATCTCGATCTGCCTATTTAATGGATGGAATCATGGCACGTTTAGGTTTAGATGGGCGTAGTTTTGTCATGCAAATGATGGGATTTGGTTGTAATGTTCCGGCATTAATGGGAACGCGAGTGATGCGATCGCAATCTTTACGTTTGTTGACTATGTTAACTATTCCTTTTTCTCTTTGTTCGGCACGTTTACAAGTATTTGTTTTTATTATTGTCGCTACGTTTCCCAATGGGAATGGGGCTTTAGTTCTATTTTCTCTTTATTTATTAAGTTTTGTCGCGGCGATCGCCACCGCCGCTATTTTTCAAGGTACATTTCCCAATGATGAACCCTTTGTTTTAGAACTTCCTCCCTATCGTTTTCCCACTTGGAAACAAGTCGCTTTGAGAGGATGGGGAGAAGTACGCACTTTCTTATCTCGTGCTTCCGGTTTTATTACTTTTGGTTGTATTGCTGTTTGGCTAATTACCAGTTTACCCGTCGGTGCGGTAGGATTAGAGACAATTGGGGGTCATATTGGCACATTTTTGAGTCCAATTATGCAGCCCATCGGCATCGATCCTTATTTAACCTTAGCGTTAATTTTTGGCTTTATTGCGAAAGAAATCGTAATTGGTTCTTTAGCTGTTATTTATGGTTTAGGTGCGATCGGAGTTAGCGATCGCCTTACGGAAACGGTGACATTTACCCAAGGCTATAGTTTCTGTATTTTTTGCTTGCTCTATACCCCTTGTCTGACTACAATTGTAACCTTGTTTAATGAGGCAAAATCTTGGAGATTTACCCTGCTTTCTTTAGTGTATTCCCTAGGGTTAGCATGGTTGGGAAGTTTCCTGTTTTATCAAGGTGTACAACTGCTAGAATTACGATAAAATTAAGACAATTTTTCAATTAGAAGCTCATGTCAGAACACCAAAAATATACCCTCGTTACCCGCAGCGATTTTGACGGGCTAGTTTGTGCAGTTTTGTTAAAAGATATTGACTTAATTGACAAGATCGAGTTCGTTCATCCTAAAGATATGCAGGATGGCAAAATCGAGATCGGCGATCGCCACATTACCACCAATTTACCCTATGTCAAAGGCGCATATTTAGCATTCGATCACCATTTGAGCGAGACAATCAGAAATGCAGAAATTCAGCCCAATCATATTATCGATCCCGATGCCCCCTCTGCTGCTAGAGTAGTTTACAATTATTATGGCGGCGCTGAAAAATTCCCGAATATCTCTCAAGAAATGCTGGCAGCAGTTGATAAAGCAGACTCAGCCCAATTTAATCGAGAAGAGATTTTAAACCCTCAAGATTGGGTGCTTTTAAACTTCTTAATGGATGCCCGCACAGGGCTAGGGCGATTCAAGAATTTCCGTATTTCCAATTATCAGTTAATGATGGAATTAATCGATTATTGCAAAAACCATTCTATTGCAGAAATCTTGAAGATTGAAGATGTCAAAGAAAGACGAGATTTTTATTTAGAACAATCAGAAAAGTTTAAAGAACAACTCGAACGCTGCGGAAAAACTTATGATAATCTTGTAGTTTTAGACCTCAAAGAAGAAGAAACAATCTATCCAGGTAATCGCTTTTTAGTCTATGCTTTATATCCCGAATGTAACATTTCTATACATATTATGTGGGGCTTGAAAAAACAAAATACCGTCTTTGCCGTGGGTAAATCTATTCTCAATAAAACCGCAGGGGTTAATATTGGCAAACTAATGTTAGAATATGGGGGCGGTGGACACGCCAATGCTGGCACTTGTCAAGTGGAAAACGATCGCGCTTCAGCAGTCTTTCAAGAGTTAGTTCAGAAAATTACAGGTTCATAAAAAGGGTGTATCTCAATTATGGTTTGTGGATTAATTGCTGGAACAACTTATCCTTTCCGCACATTGAAGATTTTTTGGCGATCGCCTTCTCTTCTGCGCTTTCTTATTATTCCCATTTCCATTAACATTCTTGTTGGGATTTTACTCTATACGAGTCTCTTATTTCCTGCATGGAATGGTTTTGATGCGCTAACTTTAAGCATTGATATGAGAGTCGATCGCTTAATCGCCGATCTGCCTGCTTGGTTAGGATTTCTCGACAATGTGATTATTGGCTTTACTTATTTACTGCGCTTTCTTTTATTGGTAGGATTGTTTTTAGTCACGGGATTTTTTCTCTTACAATTCGGAACGCTTTTAGGTGCGCCCTGGTATGGAAAACTCTCAGAAGAAATGGAAAAGTTTCGCTTGGGAGAAGCAAAAACCATAGAAGTCGGATTAATTCGCGATCTGGGGCGGGCAATTCTTTTTGAGATCAAAAAGTTAGTTTTATGGTTAGTCATTGCTATTCCCTTATTGTTATTAAATATCATCCCTTGGGTAGGTTCCTTCGCGATCGCCCTTCTTTGGATTGCCTTAACTGCAGCGATCGCCGGGTTAGACTTCCTCGACGGTCCTTCCGAACGCCGTCGCTTGAAATTTCGTCAAAAATTAGGGATTCTTATCCAGACTTTTCCCGCCAGTGCCAGTTTTAGTTTAGTCTGTTGCGGACTGATTAGCATTCCTTTTGTTAATCTATTTACCGTACCGCTTTGCGTTGCTTCTGGGACATTATTTTGGTGCGATCGCGTTTTGCCCAAATTAGAACATTGAAGCAAATGGAAACTAAATCGAGAAAAAATCAGTCGGTCATTGAGAGTTAAAGATAAAGTTAAAGGGTGGAGTCATCGATCGCTGTCCCTCGATATGAGGTTAACATGAATAACAATCAATCAGAATCCCGTCGCGCTTCAACAGAAGCCTTTGAACAATCTCTCGATGCCCTAGGCGATTTGCTGCAACCTTTAGAGGAAGATGAGGAAATCCCCATTCCCTCTCAACCCGATGCCAAACCCAATGATTTTGATGCCATAGGGGTTGATCTTAAAGCATTGTTGTCCGAAGAGAATCAGGAATAGGGAAAGCAAAAGTTATCCTTTCCGGCTTGTCTTCAGCATCGATCGCATCAAGTAATGTAAACTTTTCACCCGATCGCCCAAACACCCTTGATAATGGATTCGGATATATACATTGCGCTACCCTAGATGTTCGATCGCCTTGCAGACTACAAAAACCAATTGGCTGATGTTATTGCCCGCTATCGCCATGGGGCAGATTTTCTCAGCATTCGTCTAGAAACTTCTCGGGGAACAAATATCACTTTACGCGGAGATAAAATAGATACCCTCAGCGAAGATGTCTCCCTCGGGGGACAAGTTAGAGTTTGTTATAAAGGCGGCTGGGGATTTGCCAGTTTTAACCGCCTTGAGAGTTTACGCGATCGCATCGAAGAAGCCATATCCGCCGCCAGATTGGTTGGTGTGGAAGAAACCCTGTTAGCCTCCGTCGAACCCATTCAAATTACCTGCAAACTCCCCCTCATCGGTACCGATCCCAGTCAAATCCCCCTGTTCGAGAAAAAAAAACTGTGCGATCGCTACAATACAATACTCCGCCAAGCAGACCAGCGCATCGCCACAACCTCCGTCAGTTATGGCGATCGCAATCAACACATTCTCCTCTTCACTTCTGACGGCACGGCGATCGAGCAATCTTGGGCAGACATGGAAATGCGTTTTGCAGCCACCGCCCGAGAAGGAGAAACCGTACAAACTGGAAGAGAAACCACGGGATCTCGCCAAGGCTATGAAGATTTAATCCATCTCGACAAACAGGTTATCGGTGCAGCCGAAAGAGCCGTGAAATCCCTTTCCTTGCCTCCAGTAGCGGCTAAAACTTACCCCGTCGTTATAGACCCCATTCTGGCCGGATTATTCGTTCACGAGGCTTTTGGGCATCTCTCAGAAGCAGATATGGCTTATGAAAATCCGGACTTGTTGGAAGTGATGAGTATGGGTAAGCGTTTTGGTAGCAAAGATTTGCAAATTTTTGATGGTGCCGCCCCCGAGGGACATCGAGGCAGTTACTACTATGATGATGAAGGAACCCCCGCCACCACAACACAACTCATTAAAGATGGGGTTTTAGTCGGACGCTTGCATTCTCGAGAAACGGCGGGAAAATTAGGAGAACAACCCACAGGAAATGCTCGTTGTCTCAACTATCACTATCCTCCCATTGTTCGCATGACTAATACTTGGATCGAACGCGGCAAAACCCCCGTTCAAGATTTATTTCAAAATATTCAAGAAGGGGTTTATGCTTGCAATTGGTTAGGAGGCATGACCAACGGTGAGATGTTTACCTTTAGTGCTGGGGAAGCCTGGATGATTCGCAATGGAGAACTTGCCGAACAAGTACGAGATGTCACGCTTTCAGGGAATGTATTTACAACCTTAGCCAATATTGAAGCGATCGCGGATGATTTTTATTGGGATGAGTCCGGAGGATGCGGTAAAGGCGGACAAAGTGGCTTACCCGTCGGTTGCGGTAGCCCCAGTTTGCGAATTCAAGATGTTATGGTGGCAGGATAAAAATAATAAGTTTTATGAATTTTTTCGGGGTGAAAGAATAATTAGCGCGATCGCGGCAATTTTGGAAGGGTAACATAGAAGCAAGGGAAAAAATCAGGCGATCGCTGGGAGTTTACGATGTCACCAACCACCACAAAAAACGGAGTCGATCCGGGCTTAAAGATTGATTCTGGCACGCAATCTTTATTCTTGGCTTCAGAATTCAGCGATCCGCTTCAATCGTCCCCTCTTTCTCCCGGTAGTAGCTCTCCCCCACCCCCAGAACACGCCGCACGTCAATGGTTGCAACAGTTAGGATCTGCAAACGATGAAGGGGCTGCAGATATTGTTGTTGATGGCGCGGGAAACTCCTATATTGCAGGTTCGACAACGGGTTCTCTCTTCAGTCAGAATCGTGGCCGAAGCGATGGTTGGCTGGCGAAGTTTAATAGTAATGGCGACCTCATGTGGGGCAGACAAATCGGGACGGTGAGTTTTGATAGTGCCAGCCAAATTGCCTTGGATGGTAGCGGGAATATTTATATAGCCGGAATTACCACTGGTCTTTTAGAAGGTACGCCATCGGGGTCTTTCGGCAATATTTTGCTGGCAAAATATGACAGTAACGGTACACCCTTTTGGGTTCAGCAACACAATTTTAATGGCCCCGATAGTCTTAGCGATATGGAAGTCACCCCAGGGGGTTTGGTTTATCTAACCGGACAAAGTTACGGTGGCACATCGTCAGCAACACTTCGCCATAATGCTTGGGCGGCACAATATCTCAGTAATGGTAATTTAATGTGGGAAAAACAATATAGTCTTGATTTCTTCGGTCGTGTTAAAGATATTACCTCGAATGGCATTGCCGTTGATGCTTCTCTTAATTCTTACGTGGCGATCCAAGTAGGAGGATGGAAACGCTACGGTCGATCCATTGATTTTGATTCCAGTAGTGTTTGGAATGAAGTTTGGCATCCTAATATTGAGTCAGATGGCACAGGATCGCTTGTTTCTAAATACGATCCCTTTGGGACTTTAATTTGGCAGAAATATCTCGATTTTTCTGTCGGTTGGAACGGTATTCTCAGCGATCGCATTGCTGCTGACAATCTCGGTAATTTCTATTTGGGAAACAATAACAGCCTCGGGAAATATAACAGCAATGGCGATCGGCTTTGGCTGCAAGATTTCACCACAACCCGAACCGCCACAGATATTGCGACAGACGTGCAAGGAAATGCCTATTTAAGCGGCTGGAGCGGGAGTAATAACGCTTGGAGTGCAAAATATAATCACAATGGGACTTTTGCTTGGGAGCAAGAATTCGGGACTCCTGAAAGCGATCGCGCCTATGGCATCGCAGTAGATTCTACAGGAAAAGTTTATCTCGCAGGCAGCACCCGAGGGACGTTAGGTCAAGCCAATACTGGAGGAGAGGATATTTGGCTGGCACAATATCTGCAAATGCCTGGGGACCCCAATCATGCCCCCGAATCTCTGCGTTTTTCCCTCGATCGCGTTCAATACAAAGCCACAGATACCCTCACTCTCAAAAACGGCTGGGTGCAAGACCTTGACGGCGCGATCGACCTTGCCCGAGTTGACTTACAACTCCTAGATATTAATGGGACGGCGATCGATTTAGCGAGTATTACAGATTTTACTCCCGCTTCCTGGAGTTCCGACTGGACGGCCTTTAATACCACTATAGATTTAAGTCATTTGAATCTCACTGGAGGGAATTATCGCTTAATTGGAGTCAGCTACGATCGCGCTGGGGCTGCAAGTTCCCCCTTTGAGCGCAAATTCTCCATTCTGACGAATACAGCACCAGGACGCTTGCAATTTAGCTTGGATAATAACCAATATGAAGCCAACGAGACATTAAACCTGAAAAATGCTTGGGTTTACGATATTGATGGCAGTAATGATATCGCCCATATTGATTTTGAACTCATCGATGCAATGGGAAATGCGATCGATCTGGCGGATGTCGCGCAATTTACCCCCGCTACTTGGAGTCATCAATGGGCAAACTTTGATTACAGCTTGAATTTGGCGCAGTTGGGATTAGACTTGGGCATCTATAGCTTACGAGGCACCGCCTACGATCGCGCTGGGGCAAAAGGGAGTAGTTTTGAGCGCAAATTCCAGTTAAATTTACCCAGCGTCGCCGCCCTGACCTGGGTGCAGGATACCGCCCGTCGGGGCAATGATATTGCGATCGATAATGCGGGGAATTTGTACGTTACCGGAACTGCTTTTAATTCGATTATTAACGATCCAAACACTTTTACCGGGGACGATATTTGGATTGCCAAATACGATCGCAACGGTAATTTACTTTGGCAAGAGGAGTGGGGAACAACCAAAACCGATAGTGCAGAAGGTATTACCGTTGATGGTTTAGGGAATGTTTATCTCACTGGATCGACGGAGGGAGATTTAAACGGGATAAATGCAGGAAGAGATGATGTTTGGTTAGCCAAATACGATCGCGATGGCAATCGAATTTGGGTCGAACAATTGGGAACTACTGACCAAGACGATGCCGTTGACGTGGCGATCGATAGCAATGGCGATCGCGATTGGCTGCAACAATTCGGTACAAATGCTTTTGACAATGCCGATGATATTACCGTTGACGATGCGGGAAATATTTACCTCACGGGAGGCACTCAAGGTTCTCTGGCCGGAACCAATGTAGGACTATCTGATATTTGGGTCAGGAAGTACGACTCTACAGGCAATTTCACTTGGCAAGAACAGTGGGGAACTGATGATTCCGAACGGGTTGAAGCGATCGCTGTGGATGGTGGTAATCTCTATCTTGTCGGTCAAACGGGGCTTAATGGGGTCGATCCCGACAATTCTTGGATCGTGAAATATGCTTGATTCTCTCTCTTTTTAAGAGATTATTCAAGTCAGAGAATATTGTTTGGCATCATACCAAATGGCGATCGCCTTAACAATTTGCTTGAGGGCATTGTCATAGTAGTTTTGCCTCTTTTAACACTCGTTCTCGAATTAATCGATATCGCTATTGTCTGTTTCTTCTCCTCTGGCAACCGAACCAAAAACACGCAGGTTAAATGCGTCGTGTTTGGCGGCAATTTCTGCGATCGCATCTCGTTGTCTCTGTAACCGTTGTTTGAGTTTCATTGTTGTATCTCCTTGAGTTAATTTTACTTCAGATCGCGATCGCATTACAATAAAAAATACACAGGACTTACGCTAGTACACTAAATATAGTGTATAGCAAGATAGACGATGGCTAAAAATTTTGGATAGCGATCGCCAGAAGAAAAAGATTAAATTGTTTCATACGTTGCTTAGTCTTTTTTTTTAC
>NZ_JAYGHV010000177.1:0-10624 GCF_034932145.1 Spirulina sp. 06S082
GTTTAATTAGGGTGCTTTTGTATTGCACTTTTAACAGGACAATTACTGTATCTAATTAAACAACCCTGTACGCATAGCGGTTTTGCTCTTTCGAGCCTCCCTTGCGGGGTAATGTTAGCTTCGACAATGTTAAAAGGGCTTGTTAGGTTAGCAGCACTATTTCAGTGACCTTAAAATTGTTTAACTGCTAACGACAGAGCGAGGAACTAGCTTCGCATTCCAAGGTGTCGTGACCCAAATAACGTAGTACGCGAGGTACTTAGTCTGGTCAGAATGGCTTGTCAGATTTCTCTTTCAAGCCTCACGCCTTTAGGCTGAGGTTCCTGACAAAAAAGTATCTCCTCTTTAATCGAGCAGCCGATTTAAGCGTTAAAAAACTTAAAGGTTAGTCTATTTTTATCAGACTAGGGCAACTTCGGCGCGAAATTTCCCATCGTGTTAAAAAAAGTTCATCTTTTTTTTTGAGTGTCTCTTGTCCCGCTTCGTCCCCTTACCCCAGTAAAATAAAGGGAAATGATAAAAATAAACTATACTTTTTGACCAATGAATCGATTACTAGCAACCTTCGCGCCAGCAAAATCGACACTCAACCGACTCGTTTTAGGATTATGCACGGTATTTGTACTATTGGCGATCGCCGCCACTCCAGCGATCGCCACAACAATTTACGAGCTTCCCAATATTAGCGGACAATCTCCAAGGGCGATCGACTCGGCTAATGTCCTCAGTCCTCTCAATGAGGGGAAGTTGAATAAGTCTCTGGAAGATTTGGCCACTAAGACGGGTAAGGATGTGTGGTTGGTGACTGTTCGCATTGGCTATGGCGATACAGTAGAGGAGTTTACGGATGCTTTATTCGATCGCTGGTTCCCGACTCCTGAAGCGGGAAGCGATCGCGTGCTGTTGGTGTTAGATACTCTGAGCAATAATAGCGCTATTCGCGTGGGGGAGGGGCTACAAACTTTATTACCCGATGATATTGCTCAAAGCATTGCTGTGGAGACGCTTTTGACTCCCATACGGTCTGGGGAAAAATACAATCAAGCCTTTTTAGATGCCCGCGATCGCCTCTCTTTGGTGCTTTCTGGGGAGCCGGATCCGGGACCTCCGGCGATCGCACAAGCGAATATAGAGGGTACATTTGCGGATGCAGAGGAAACGGACGATCGCAATGCTACGGTTTGGGTCATTGGCTTTTTGGTTGTGGCTACTATTGTGCCGATGTTGACTTACTATCTCTATGTGGGATTTCCGGGGCAGTAGTTAAACGCACTTTTGTCTCTTTATCAAGAACTCCTGTTAAATGCTTCGCATTCTAACGGGAGTTTGGGGAAATCTAAGCTAGTTTAAGTTGCTTTGGCGCTTTTGATAATAATATTGGCGATTTTTCTCTATTATTTCTGTTTCATTCCATTGTTCTATTTTCTCGTGAAAAAGATGCAAATAAATTAACTCTGGACTGCGGCAAAAATAACGCCCATCTGCTAAATATCGTTCGATAATATCTTGATCTTCTCCTCCCCAACCGAGAAAATTTTCATCCCAACCTCCAATTTCTAACAGGCGATCGCGTTGAAAAAAAGGTAAGACACCAAATCTCTCTCGATGTATGAGTTGTTTCCACAGGGCTGTAATTCGATCTTCGGGTGCGATCGCAGCATTTTCTACAAGGGTTGCTATGTTTGTCGGCTTAATTGTTTTTTTATCTAACATAATACGATATCCCGATATTAAAAGTTTAGGATTGAGTTGTGCTATTTCCAGATGACGAAGAAGAGTATTTTTCCAAGGAATGAGATCGACATCAAAGGGGGTAACTAACTTTCCTTTGGCATATTTTAGAGCTAAATTCAAGGCTTTTGTTTTGGGAAATATCCCCTTGCAAGGATAATAAAAATAGCGAAAATTGGGCTGTTTAAGTTCAGTTTGAATCCATTGGGAAGACGCGCGATCGCCTTCAACAATTAAAATTTCAATATTTTCCAATAACCCTAATTTAGCTTGTTCTGAGAACCAACTTAATTGGGTTTCTAAATGTTCTCTTCTTTGTCGATAAGTAATTAACAAAGATAATAAAACTTTTTGATTATCCATTAAAATCAAGGTATCCATTGCGGGTCTAAACCAGGCGTAATTTTTTGGGGACGTTGCAATAATTCATTGCGATCGCCGGAAATAAAATCAGGAAGATCCAAAGACCAAATATTACCCATTGTTCGGAAATTTTCCCGCGCTTGAGGAAGTGTTGAAAGGTTGCGATCGTCGAGGGTAATTTGATCGAAAAGTAAACTTCTCCCGTCAGGAGACATACTCATTCTTACTTCTGGATCGTTCGTTAAAGCCAGTAAAGGCGCTTCAGTACCTGTAATAATATTAATAATAGAAAGAATCGGTTTTTCTGCTGTTGAATTGGGATCTAAAGGTTCTGTGCGAAGACAATATAAGAGTTGTTCTTCTCGGGGTTCAAATTGACAATCTAAAATTGCTCCCGTCGTATTCAATATTTCTCGTTCTTGTCCCCGATCGCCAATTACAAAAAGAGAGCGAGTTAAATCTTGATTGCTTTTAAGTGCGATGATTTGCCGACGTTGACCGCTCGCAAAAGCGATAACGCGATCGTAACCTGGAAAAAAGTTCCAAGTTCCTGCATCAGAAGTGAGAGGAACGAGGGATATCCCTTGATTCTCAGCAACGGCAAGGGAGCGACCGTCGGGGGAAATTTTAAAGGTTCTCCCTTGAATACCTAAAGGTCGAGGATTGCCATTTTCGGGAACGATCCATAAGCCAGAGTCCGAAGGGTTTTGACGGTTGATGCGCTGAACTACGGCGATCGCGGCATTTTGTGCGAGATCGAATTGTAAGTTTTGATAATTCTCACCTCCGAGAATGCGTTGAACGCGACCATAAGGTAGAATTTCCGAATCGGGTTGATAGTTTAACCCCGTCGTCACCGAGTACAGTTGTTGTGGGGCATTTGTTGTGGCACTTTGGCGATCGTAAGCAGAGAAAAGAAGGCGATCGCCGTCGGGATAAGGCTGAAAATTCGTCACCACTAGATCGGGAGGAGTGAGAGGAATTCTTTTGGCTTGGGTTTCATTGTAGAGAATCAAACGCCCTTGTTCTTCCTTTTCTGCACCCAAATAGGCAAAAGCGCGATCGCGGGTCTTTAGCTCCATTTTCAAGGGCTTAAGGGTTTTTGCTTCGCGGTTGGTTGCTTGAGGTTGTTCTTGCGCCCCCTCAAGAGCGATCTGGTAGGTTGTCCCGTACATGGGAAGATCCGTGAGAGTATAAGCGAGAATTTGGCCTTTCCAACTTAGTTTTCCGGGAAGGGGAGGCTCTATCTCTAACGCATCCTCGATCGTTTTCCAATTCATAGGACGGTTAAAAGTGAGGGTAAAGGTATCATCTTGTACGCCAATTTGCCGATCCTGCCAACTAAATTCCGTCGCCCGAGGAATTGAGCGATCGCCAATGACCACAACTGCACCAATCAAAATCGAGAATAGTCCAATTGCACTAATGACAGCAATATCGATGGGAAGCAACCCTTTTTTAGCGAGAATGTTTAACTTGAGCTTCATAAGTTGGGAACTAACAGAGTGGAAATGGGAAATCAAGCAGTTTTTGGGCTTCTGAGTCTCTTTTCCTTGCAATTTGCGATCGCGTTAACTATTCTATCTTGCACCTGAAATGTGCAGGGAATCTAAATTAGTTTGCAGAAAAAAAATAAAGATTTGGCGATCGCATGACATTCTGTTGCTTTTTCTTGCATTTTCTGCAATGATGCGATAGAGAAAAGGAAAAAAATGTATTATAATGTAATACAGAAACTTGTAAAACCAAGGAGGTGAGAGATGTGTTCGATATCTTCAAAGGTGAAAAGTTCCGGGTGATTGAGTTATCCGATACAGTAAAAATCGAGACGAATATTGCCGATATCTATCTTCCCGCTTTGCGTGCTGGCTTTGTTGGTTTTCCCACTAATCCTCGCTGGGGTGCGATTAAATTTCACGCTTGGAAGATCGGTCGTCAATGGCGTAATGATTTGAATGCAGGGGAATTAAAAGTGCGTGCTTCTGATTCAATATTGGTGCATCGCGATGAAGAGGAACCTCCGGGAAAACCCGAACATTCTCTCGAGGAAACAGTAGAGAAGTTTACTTTTTGGAACCTTAAATTTAATTCACCATTTTCTATTCCCTCAACCTAAATATTAGCCCTAGTGTGAGATTATTTTCTCTTGAGAATAATCTGCATTGGGGCTATTTAAAGTGCTATTTTGCTCGATTTCAAGAAAGTTGCTCAAGAGTAAGGCTAATTCCCCAGCCCGATCGCGATCGCGACCATTATAAAGATAATGAAGTGCTGTAGGATGATAAGATTGTAGGGTTATCGCGTACTCTCGTTGCTTATTATTAGCAGGGTAAACTTCCATTTTTAGCGTGCTAAAAGCAAATTGATATTCTGTCGGTTGAAACGGTAAGATTTGATTGAACCATGTCATCGTTTGCGTATTTTTATCGAAAGTATATTTTTCTCGGGTGAGAATGGCGAGAATTAGGATAATTAATGTAATCAATAAAGTGGGAAAATAAAACAAGCAAAAAACAATGGGGATGGTATAGGACTTGAGTTTAATGATTAAGTGTTGTTGCGTGCGATCGCCAATAAATTGATTGATTTGCCAGACAACGGCATTTTTTGCCTCATCCGAGAGAAAAATTAAATCGAAATAATTAGACGTGGGAAAAGAAATCTGGCGATCGGGAATAGAGACAAATCCTAAGATTTTTTGATTTGTTTGTAGTTGAATATAACGATCGGCAAAGTAGGAAACAACGGATTTATCAAGACGCGATCGCATTAAGCCAGTAAACTTTTCAATTTTCGGCTTTTTGGCGATGGCAAAAGATTCTTCGATTTGACACTGTAGGGGAGAATTAGCAAAACGATCGCACTGTAGGATTGAATCTTTCGGCATGACAAAGCCAAATAAATAGAAAGACAAACTGGCGATCGCCAACAGGATAATCGCAAAAAAAGCCAAAGTTGCTTTTAAATCCGAGGATTTTGGCTCAATGATTAATTGGGTCGATGTAGGTGCAGAGATTTTCATGGCGCGATCGCTTTTCATTACTTTGGGTTTGTTTAATATTGCCTCTTTTTTGTACAATTGAGGCGATCGCAACCTTTCATCCTTGGAAAATCATGCTCGATGCCGGAAAGCGCAACATTCTCGGAGTTAATATCAACATTATCGACTACGAAGCCGCCGTCGATGGCATTGTCCAAGCCGCCAAAGCCCAACAGGGGCTTTCCATCTCCGCTTTAGCCGTACATGGTGTCATGACCGGGGCATTAGATAATATTCACCGCTATCGCCTCAACCACCTCGATCTCGTCTGTCCCGACGGTCAACCCGTGCGCTGGGCGTTAAACTTCCTCTATCAAGCCAAATTGCGCGATCGTGTCTACGGTCCCAATTTAACCCTATTGACCTGTGAGAAAGCAGCAGAGGAAGGTTTAGGCATTTTCCTCTATGGTAGTCGCAGAGAAGTCCTCGAAGCCTTTTCTCGCAATCTGCGATCGCGCTACCCTAAACTAAAAATTGCGGGAATGCAGCCCTCCCGCTTCCGACAAACCACCCCCGAGGAAAAACAAGAGATCGTCCGACAAATTCAGGAAAGCGGTGCCGCCATTACCTTTGTCGGTTTAGGCTGTCCCCGGCAAGAAGTTTGGGTCTACGAATACCGCGACGCTTTATCAATGCCCTTACTTGCCGTTGGTGCCGCCTTTGACTTTCACGCCGGACTCTTACCCCAAGCCCCCAAATTCCTGCAAAACATTGGCATGGAATGGTTTTTTCGCCTGATCCAAGAACCTCAACGCCTGTGGAAACGATATATTTTACTCAATCCTCACTATCTCTGGCTACTCGGGCTACAAATCTTCAAACTCCGCAAATTTGACCCCAACACCGCCACTCCCCCAACCCAAGAAATGCACTACGGCTGATTTCAATTATCAATTATCAATAAACTAGTGTCAACAGCAGGATCGCATCAGGCTAGGTTTTATCCATCATCCTCTTGACTTGCTATTTTTCCAGCATACTTAATACGATCCAATGCTTCCCGAAACTGTGAGTAATTATCGACAGGTTTCACCATTTCAGTGTCGAGCTTATAATCACGTTTAAGATTTTGCAGCGAGCGTCTAATCTCATCGCTTTTGGGACTACTATCATCCAACATAGAGTCTAAATCATCAAGAAAGACTATCGCATCCTCACGATTTGCTGATACGGGGTGATCATTTAAAAACTGATTTTTTCTACGTTCCATTTTTTGCGAAAACTTTTCATTACTCTCCTCTCTTTCCGCGTTTCGTCGCATTTCATCAATCCGTCGGAATAATATTTTAAAGTTAATTTCAAAATTTTGAATTGCATTTGATAAGTTATTTTGATTGCTTTTTTGTTTTGAGAATTTGTTGAGCACACCAACAACATTTCGAGCAAATCCAACTTTTTGAATATGAAATTCTCCTTCAGAAAGGTCTCGAAAACAATTTTGAATTCCATCAAACATTTGTTCCCCATTATTCAAATACTTAAGGACATTGTGTTCAGTTATTTTATCGATAAAATCTGAATCAGCTTTGCAATCCTCTCTAGCGTACAGTTTAGCAGCTTCTACACAAATAGGTATTGGAATTAAATCTTCGATTTCTATAAGTTTAAAATCTTTGATTTTTTCGGGAAGTTTCAATTGCTTATCTTTTGCTAAATCACCTATTTGAAGAACAAATTTCTCTTTCAACAACTCCTTCTTTTTCAGAAATCCTCCTTTTTTCAAATCTTTTTTCGCATCATTGCCACTCTTATCACTATCAAGCAAGACAACAACAGGAGGTTGTTCAACGTCTCGACCTCGAGCCAAATAAACCAAATACGAAACATGAGACGCTCCACCTACTGGAACAATGGTGACATGATTTAAATCCAAGTTTTCTAGTTCAGATACATTATTAAGAGAACGTAAATATGTCGCTGCTCCTGCTATTAAAATCTGATCGGAGTTACCTTCAACGATTAAATTACAGTTTCCAATAAATGCAGTTTCTCCTACAAATGCACCAAAAGCAGACCTTAAGGGTTCATAGTGGTTTTTAGCAGCATCTTTAACTACTCGAGTTCCTTCTTTACTTTTCTCAAGAACCCGAATTCGCTGAGAGTGATTTTTATCAATCAAAAAAGGAGAATGAGTAACATAAACAACTTGAACCGGCGGTTTTTCATCTTCACCGTTTGCAAAGGCTTCAAAGATTTTCAGTAGATCTTGTTGCGCTTGACTCGATAAATAAGTATCAGGTTCATCCATTAATAGGATTTCAGAAGTTGTTTGATGCGGTTGGTGAGCGCGATATTGGATGTAGTAACTCAAAAAATATTTTAACCCACTACTTCTCTCGGCAAAAGAATACTCTGTTCCAGTACGATCCCTGATTGTAAAGACTAGATCATGATCTCTGGCTGAAACACATAATCGAAAATCTCGATCTTGAACCCACCAACTCGGGAAATTTAAACTATCAGAAAGTTGTGCGTTAACTTTCGCAAGTAATCCTTGTACATATCCTTCATTTCCTTCTGTTAAAGCTGTCGCTAACTCTTCTAAAGTTTCAGCATCAATTTGAGCAACTTGGCAAATCAGTTTATAAGCCAATTCAAATTCTTTTTTCCGTTTATTGATGTCTTTTGAATCAATTCCATAATCTTCTTCAAGTGCAGTAACTAGAGATAGGATTAATTTATTGAGAGGTTGATTATTTAAGGTTGTTGCACCATTAGATTTTAGAGTAGCACCAAAGTCTTTACTCAATGTCTCAAGCAAGTTGTTTATTTTTAATTTTTGAGAGCGCTCCAAAAATTCCCATTTTGTTCCATTAGCTTTTTGTTTGTGACATTTTATGATTTGTCTGATTGGAACACTTTGTGGTAGTGCAATATCAGAATAAATTATAAAAGGATGTGGCAAAATATTCGATACATTTATATTTTTTTGACTGAGATCATATTCGTTATATTCTTTATTTTTACCTAATAAATAGATTTTTAAGTTATCTTTATTACCTCGAAAAAGAAAGAAACGATCAAACGCGATCTCTTCTGGGATTTTTGCAATCGAGCGAATGTTTTTTTCTTCTTCTTGAGAAAGATTAGACCATTCAGAACCAAAATCTGGAAATTTAAGTTTTCCTTGTCGAACGGTAAAAAACTGTGAATAACGGCAAAAATCTTGTCGTTTAATGTGTTCTCCAGAAATTGCCTTTTCAATAGCACTTAAAAGATGGGATTTTCCTGATTCATTTGCACCAACGACTGTTGTTACCTTGGGATCTATAACAATTTGAACATAGGGATACCACATTTCACCAATCATCTCCCAAGGTTTGTGATCCGTCACTTTTAGATTGTTCTTTCTGATATAGTCAAAGTTAAATGACTTGTAAAAACGAATAAATATAGACGCGAGCTTCATGACTTGACTTAGATTGAATAGATTGTTTATAGTGTAGCACAAAAAAAACAAATATGTTACACAAATCAACAATTAGAAGAATTCTGACCTTTTCAGGAATAAGGTAGCAAAAAAAGTCCTTGGGATATTCTTCTCAGGGCGATCTTATTTTTTTGGGTTAGATACTTTTATACTAGCTTTTCCAACAGGATTTTGCTATTCGCCTACACCGATCCAACCAATTGAGGTTCTCGCAGTTGGGCATCTTGATAATCCGGATCGATTCCTTGTTGGGTGTAGTAGGCTCTCGGACGACCAGAAGGCGATCGCACGGCATTGCCAAACGTCTCAAAGAGAGCCTCGATAATATCCTCAAAAGGACTGTCAGGACAAGTTTCATCCTCCATTTTGACAACCTTCAATAACGCGCAGGTTGCCAGACCTGTTGTTTTCTCCAAAAATCTCAAACTGGGCTGATACCCAATCGCTTCTACTTTTTCGAGTGCCTCTTGAGGGGTCATATTTTCCAGCATTTCAAAATCCAAATACAAGTAGGCATAACCCACCGGAGGCCAGCCAATCTCGTAGCGATTCAATCCGATGAATGGTTTTTTCTTGTTCATACTTCCTCTATTCATAAGAACGAAACGTGCAACGCCAGCGCTTTTGAGTGCGACCGAGGGGAACGCCATCAACTATTAACTAATAAGCTCCTTCTTTACCTAAGACAACTTTAATTGTTTTTAAGAGAATTTGAAAATCAAGAGCGAGAGACCAGTTTTCAATATAGGCAATATCTAATTTAAAAGCATCTTCAAAATCGGTAATATCCGATCGCCCAGAAACCTGCCACAATCCTGTAATTCCAGGCATGACATTGTGACGTAAATGATGATGTTCCTCAAATCGTTCGACATCTCTGAGAGGGAGAGGACGCGGACCCACCAAACTCATATTTCCCAGCAAAACATTAATGACTTGAGGAATTTCATCTAAGCTATAGAGACGGAGAAATTTGCCGACTTTGGTAATGCGAGGATCGTCCTTGATTTTGAATAGTACACCATCTTTAGCGACATTTTCTTTTTCTAATTCTTTCTGTAACAGATCTGCATTATTAACCATTGTGCGGAATTTCCACACTTTAAAAGGTTTCCCTCGCAAACCGACACGCTGCTGTTTGTAAAAAATTGGACCAGGAGAATCCCATTTAATTAAAATAATAATCACAATATAGAGAGGACTTGCCAATAAAAGAATTAACACCGATGCGATGAGATCGAAACCGCGTTTGAGCCAAAAATCTCCTCCCACTAAAGCGGGAGCAGAAAAACGAATAGTTGGCATTTTACCAATTAACTCAATCCTCGGATATTGATTGGGAATTTCTAAATCAATTGGGACAATACGTAAATTTAAACCAGCCGATTTAACACTCCAATAACAGTCTAAAGGATTGGGAATAGACTTCCAAGAACAAATAAAAATTTCTCCAACTCCTCGGAAGTAAAGGTGATCTAAAGTTTCGTACCAGAGATCGTAAGATTCCGGATCGCTGAGATCGATAGATTCGATAATTTCAAATTCTTTTTGACTTGACAATTGCAACATTAGCTTGGTTTTGTCCATATCATCGGGATAACCCATTAGAGCAATGGGACGAGTAACAGCACCTCCTCGTCGCAATGCCATAATCAGTGTTTCTGCAAGCAATCGTCCCGTAAGAACAAAAGTTAATGTAAAAACCCAAGCTAATAAAAATGTCGAACGGGAAAAAAGAATACCGGGTTGATAAAGAAATGTTAAAGCAACTAAAAGACATTGAGATAATGTCAAACAAGTCACTAGACTTAAATAGCGGCGACGGCTCGATCGCTCTCCATAAAGACCGGCTGCTGCAATCATTCCTAATGTAATAACTAAAATAGGGAGCAGAAATCCTGTTTGTTCGGGATTGCGTTGAAAGAGAGCAAAGGAATCAACTGTTTTTAACCAGCGAACGGCTTTACCGACTCGTTTGGCTAGAAACCATGCTAAAGAAACTAATCCCGCATCGAGGAGCATAAATGCACAAATTCGCAGCCAACCGATGCTAATTCCGC
>NZ_JAYGHV010000178.1:0-10512 GCF_034932145.1 Spirulina sp. 06S082
TTTTCCTTGAGTAAACTGAGCCAAGGAAGCCGGCAAAAAGAGCATCGCCGATGCAAAAATAATCGGCATGACCCCACCTTGATTCAAACGTAAGGGCAAATAATTGGAGCGTTCGCGATACAACCTGCGTCCAACTTGCCGACGAGCAGAAATAATAGGAATGCGTCGGCTACCCTCTTGCACAAAGACAATCCCCACGATCATCATCAAAAAGGCTAATAAAAGAATAATCACCTTGGCAATCTCTTCTCGTCCGCCTTGTTGAGCAACATCAATGGTATTGCCTAAAATAGTGGGCAGAACAGCAACAATATTGACGAAAATCAATAAAGAAGCACCATTACCGATACCGCGTTCGGTAATCAATTCCGATACCCACATCACAAACATAGAGCCTGCGGTAAAAGCCAGCACGGTTTCCACAAAAAATACAGGTCCTGGTTCAAGAGCAAAACTCTGAATCCAAGTTGCTAACATTACACTTTGCAGACTCGCCCAACCTACCGTTACATAACGAGTAATTTGGGAAATTTTGCGTCGTCCCGCTTCTCCTTCGTTTTTCTGTAAGTTTTCTAAAGAAGGCAGAGCAGCCGTTAAAAGCTGCATGATAATCGACGCATTAATAAAGGGCAAAATCCCCAAGGCAAAAATCCCCAAGGCGGAAAGACCGCCTCCAGAGAAAACATCTAAAAAGCCAATTAAGGGACTATTGCCGATATCTTCCAAAAATTTAGCGCGATCGATGCCCGGAATAGGAATATAAACGCCCAAGCGAACCAAAATCAGCAGACCTAGAGTAACGAGCAATCGTCCTCTTAAGCCTGCTGCTTGTGCCATTTGAGCAAAAGTTTCTTGAGCCGTTGGTGTTTTATCTCGGCTGACAACCATAAAGGTTTACCTCATTGAATTTGAAAATACAATCGTTAAATTGTGTTTTGATGGCATATATTTTTATCTTACTTGATACTCCCACGACTGCTTTTTATGAGTTGTCGTGGGATTCTTAAACAGTCCAAATATTGACTTACTTGGGGATTTAAACAATTTCCCAAGTTCCTCCAGCCCCTTGAATTTTTTCTTTGGCACTGGCAGTCAAAGCAGCCGCTTTCACGGTAAGAGCGACATTTAATTCCCCATCCCCGAGGATTTTTAACGGTCCGTCGTTTTGGGTCAGAATTCCCACTTCAAGGAGAGATTCCAAAGTCACTTCGCTATTGGCCGCAAGGTCAGCTAGACTGCGAACATTAACAATGGTGTAATGCTTGGGATTGATAACCGTAAAGTGTTTCAACTTGGGAACGCGGCGATACAGGGGCATTTGTCCCCCTTCAAATCCCGGTTTTGTTCCCGTCCCCGATCGCGATTTTTGTCCGCGCATCCCAAAACCACAACTTGCCCCCTGTCCGGCAGCAATGCCTCGTCCTACTCGACGAGGGCGGGTTTTTGAGCCTTTTTTGGGTTTTAGATCGTGTAGTCTCATAATTTTGCTGATTGGTTACTGGTTAACTCGCGTTAAGCAAAGAGTTGTTCGAGGGAGATGTCCCGTTCTCGAGCCACATCTTTAAAGGTTCGCAAGGTTTCTAAGGCATCAACGGCAGCCCGTGCGTTGTTGAGAGGGTTATTAGAACCGAGTTGTTTGGCGAGAATATTCTGCACCCCTGCTAATTCAAGGACAGTACGCACGGCTCCCCCAGCAATTACTCCTGTACCGGGGGCGGCTGGACGCATCATCACTTTTGCGCCTCCGGCTGCTCCCTTGGTGGGATGAACGATGGAGTTAGCTTTGGTAAGAGAAACATCAATCAGTTTCTTTTTCCCATCAGCAACCCCTTTGCGGACGGCTCCAATGACATCGGCGGCTTTGCCAACCCCTACGCCAACTTTACCTTTTTCGTTGCCAACGACAACGATCGCCCGAAAGCTAAGTTTTTTACCGCCTTTGACGACTTTAGAAACCCGACGGATTTGAATCACCCGTTCTTGGAAGGCTTCTTCTTTCTTGGTGCGGTTATTTTTCTTCTTTTTGTTAGTCTTTGCCATATTTTTAAAGGATGAATATTCCCTCTATTGCCTTTTTAAAATTCTAGTCCTGCTTCTCGGGCAGCATCAGCAAGAGCTTTGACTCGACCGTGATAGAGATTTCCACCGCGATCGAAGACGACGGTTTTAATGCCTTTTGCTTGTAGGCGATCGGCAACTAATTTACCAACGGCGATGGAGGCTGCACAAGTCGCTTGGGAATCCAGTTTACCTTTTAATTCCTTATCAACCGTGGAAGCTGCCGCTACTGTATTTTGCGAGACATCATCGATCGCCTGAACGTAGATGTGACTGTTAGAGCGAAAAACAGCCAACCGAGGGCGATCGGCGGTTCCGCTTATTTTTTTCCGCAAGCGCCGATGACGACGCTGTAGAGATTCTTTTCGAGTGAGTTTCATAGTTTATTTTTTCCCTGCCTTACCTGCTTTCCGTCTGACGTATTCGCCTTTATAACGAATGCCTTTTCCTTTGTAAACTTCAGGAGGACGCACGGCTCGAATTTTGGCGGCGACATTCCCAACAATTTCTTTGTTAATGCCACTCACAATCACTTCAAGACCTTTTTCGGCCACCTCAAATTTAATGCCTTCTGAGGCAACAATTTCGACGGGTTTGCTATAACCGACGTTGAGCACGAGGGTGGTTCCCTGTACTTGCGATCGATAGCCAATACCAATAATACTCAAGCGTTTTTCGTAACCCTTAGATACCCCTTCCACCATATTGGCCACCAAGGTGCGGCACAAACCGTGACGCTGACGGGCAACTCTCGAGTCACTTTGGCGTTGAACTTCGATAATGCCGTTGTTTTGGGCGATTATCGACGTTTCTGGCAGGGTGCGTTCGAGTTGTCCTTTTGGACCTTTAACACTGACGTGCCGCCCTTCAATATTCACGGTTACGCCTTTGGGAATCTCTATCGGGCGTTTGCCAATGCGAGACATAAATCAATTACTCCTTATCAAACAAGCAAGACCTTCGAGACATTGCTAATGAAAGTTGCTGGCAAAATTTCTACCAGACGTAGCAAAGAACTTCGCCACCTAACCCTTGTTTCCGCGCTTCGCGATCGGTCATAATGCCGCGATCGGTGGAGATAATGGCAATGCCAATTCCTCCTAAAACTCGAGGCAGTTCTTTGCGATTTTTGTAGACCCGTAAACCGGGTTTACTGACGCGCTTAAGGGTCGTAATAATGGGCTTGCGATTCTTGCCCGTATATTTCAGGGACAAAACTAATTCTTTTCTGATTCCCTCTCCCACTTCTTCAAACTCCGCGATGAATCCTTCATATTTGAGGACTCGAGCGATGTTGCGGGTCATTTTGGTTGAGGGAACGTGGGTGGTTGGATGCCGAACCGCACCGGAATTGCGGATGCGAGTTAGCATATCGGAGATCGTGTCGTTGGACGCCATGCGTGCTTTTTTCCTCCTTGCGGTTTAACCTAGGGTTCAAATCCTAGGGACGAGCGTTTAATCGGCTCGTATCGGTTTATCCCTATTGTTTGCGGAAGGGCATTCCCATTTCTTTAAGTAGGGCGCGTCCTTCTTCGTCTGTGTTGGCGGTGGTAATGATGGCAATATCCATGCCGCGAATTTGATCGATGCTGTCGTAATCAATTTCCGGAAAAATCAATTGTTCCCGCACCCCCAGGCTGTAGTTTCCCCGTCCGTCAAAACTTTTGGGACTCACGCCGCGAAAGTCGCGAATGCGAGGCAGGGAAAAGTTGATCAGGCGATCGAGAAAGGCATACATCCGTTCTTGGCGCAATGTCACCATGATCCCGACGGGCATTCCTTGGCGAATTTTAAAGCCGGCGATCGCCTGCTTTGCCCGCGTCACTACAGGTTTTTGTCCGGTAATGGTTGCCAATTCAGCCAGGGAGGATTCGAGGGCTTTAGCATTTTGCGATGCTTCCCCTAAACCTCGGTTGACCGATACTTTGGTCACTTTGGGGACTTGATGGATATTCTCGTAATTGAACTGTTCCGTTAATTTGGGAACAATTGTTTCTTGGTAGAGAGTTTTTAAGCGTTGTACCACGACTGTAACGAGTAATGAGTAACGAAATTTAATCGATGATTTCGCCAGTTTTTTTGAGCATTCTGACTTTGCGTCCGTCTTCCGTAAAAGTGTAGGAAATGCGACTGGCGACTTTTTCTTTGCTGGAGTAGAGCATGACATTGGAACTGTGAATGGGGGCTTCAAAGGTTTCAATTCTGCCCGATTCACCTTCTTGACGAGGTTTGACGTGCTTTGTCCTGACGTTGACCCCTTGCACGACAACTTTGCTTAATTTGGGAATAGTTTTGACGATTTCGCCGACTTTTCCTTTATCTCGTCCAGAAATGACCTGTACGGTATCCCCGGTCTTGACGTGCATTTTGTAACGTTTGGGGGCTTTAGAGCCGGTTTTCGTGGCGATTTGGTTAGCCATTTAGAGTACCTCCGGTGCGAGAGAGACAATTTTGGTGTAGTTTCTGTCCCGCAGTTCTCGGGCGACGGGACCGAAGACGCGGGTGCCTCTAGGATTGCCGTCGGCGTTGATAATAACGGCAGCGTTATCGTCAAAGCGAATGACCATGCCACTCGATCGCCGGATTGCATGACGGGTTCGCACGATTACGGCCGTCACGATATCGGACTTTTTCACCCCTTGGTTGGGAATGGCATCTTTGACTACAGCGACAATGCGATCGCCGATGCCGCCAGTATCTCGGTTTCCGGCACCCAAGACCCGCAAACACATTAGTTTGCGAGCGCCGCTATTATCGGCAACATTGAGATAGGTTTGTTGTTGAATCATGGCTGTTTTTCAATGAAAAATTATCAATTATCAATTATCAATTCAACGCCAATCGCTCATTTTTGAGTGCTTTCCAGAATTTCGGCAACCATCCAGCGCTTGGTGCGACTTAAAGGACGAGTTTCGCGAATGCGGACGCGATCGCCTTCATTGCATTTATTCTCCTCGTCGTGAGCCTTATATTTCTTGGTATTGACGAGAATTTTTCCGTATTTGAGATGAGGGGAGCGGTTTTCAATGGCAACCACAACGGTTTTATCCATTTTGTTGCTCACCACGACACCCACTCGTTCTTTTGTTGCCACAGTTGATTTACTCCTCTTCAGTTACGGGTTCTGTTTCGGCGATCGCATCTACAGTCGAAGTTTCTTCAGTAGATAGCGTTTCCGATGGCGTTTCCTCAGATACAGATTCTTCCTCTGCTGCGAGTTCTCGTTCTCGTTCAACGGTTAGGAGTTGAGCGATCCAACGCCGAGTGTGTTTGAAATTATGGGTCGTTTCTAACCGCCCTGTTGCTTTTTCCAAACGGAGTTGAAAAAGTTTTCGTTTGGCGGTAAGAATTTCTGCTGCCAGTGCTTCATCACTGAATTCTCTGGCATCTGCAACTTTAGATAGAGCCATTATTTAGAAAGATGAATGAATTTTAAGTTGCTCATCATTCGTCAATTTGGGGACGAATGATAAATTTGGTTTTAATGGGCAGTTTTTGGGCTGCG
Organism: Spirulina sp. 06S082; assembly: GCF_034932145.1. Lineage (NCBI taxonomy): Bacteria > Bacillati > Cyanobacteriota > Cyanophyceae > Spirulinales > Spirulinaceae > Spirulina > Spirulina sp. 06S082. The sequence continues at coordinate 5,564 of NZ_JAYGHV010000178.1, forward strand.
AGGCGCATGGCTTCTCGAGCAATTTCTTCTGAGACCCCGGACATTTCAAACATGATCCGTCCTGGTTTAACCACAGCAACCCAATATTCAGGAGAGCCTTTCCCAGAACCCATGCGAGTTTCTGCCGGACGCATAGTCACGGGTTTATCGGGGAAAACACAAATCCAAATTTTTCCACCCCGACGAATGTAACGGGTCATGGCACGTCGTGCGGCTTCGATTTGCCGAGAGGTAATCCAGCAAGGTTCAATGGCTTGCAGGGCATAATCACCAAAGTTAAAGGTAGTACCTCCCTTGGCTAACCCTCTCATTCGTCCGCGTTGCTGTTTGCGAAATTTTGTTCTTCTGGGACTTAACATGATTTGCTAATGGTTAATGGGTAACGGGTAATGGGTAATGGGTAACTGGAAGCAAGCCGATTACCAATTCATTACCAATGACCTACTCCGAACGATCTTCAAATTGTTGGCGACGACGCTGACGGCGAGGGGTTGTTGCCGGGGGTTCTTGGGAAATATCCTCTTGACCGGGGATGATTTCGCCTTTGAATACCCAAACTTTAATTCCTAAAATGCCGTAGATGGTTTTAGCAGTACGGTAGGCATAGTCAACATCGGCTCTGAGGGTATGGAGGGGAACTCGACCTTCCCGTGTCCATTCCGTGCGGGCAATTTCTGCGCCGTTGAGACGACCGCTAACTTGAATTTTAATGCCCTTAACTTCTGCCCGTTGCGCCCGTTGAATGGCTTGGCGGACGACTCGCCGGAAGGAAACCCGCCGTTCGAGTTGTTGGGCAATATATTCGCCAATTAGGACGGCATCGGCATCTACGCGAGAAACTTCAATGACGTTGACGCGAATTTGACGATTTCCCCCAAGGAAGTTTTGCAAACCCGTGCGTAGAGACTCAATACCGCTACCGCCGCGACCGACGACGACCCCTGGACGGGCGGTGTGAATCTCTAAATCAACTTGATCGGCTTTGCGTTCGATTCTTACGTCAGAAATTCCCGCATTACTGAGATTATCTTGAACGTAGGTGCGAATTTTACGATCTTCTTGGAGGAGTTCTGGGTAGCGCTTATTGTCGGCATACCAGCAAGAACGATGCTCTTTGGTAATTCCTAAGCGAAAACCAGTTGGATGAATCTTCTGTCCCACGAATTTGTCCTCTTATGCTTCTAGTTTCGGTGCGACGGCAATGGTGATATGACAAGTCGGCTTTTGGATTTGATAGGCCCGGCCTTGCGCTCTGGGGCGAAACCGCTTGAGTTTGGGTCCCATGTCGGCGAAGGCGGTACTGACGACTAAGCTGGTGCGATCGTAGCCGTTATTGTGTTCGGCGTTGGCAGCAGCCGATCGCAGGGCTTTTAAGATTGGATCGCAGGCTCGATAGGGCATAAATTCGAGAATGATTAAGGCTTCTCGATAGGAGCGCCCGCGAATTTGATCCAGAACCCGTCGCACTTTGTGGGGGGACATCCGGATATAGCGGGCTGTTGCTTTGACTTCTTCTGATAAATCGATTGCCATCGTTTTTTCCCTTTATCTTCTGGCTTTTTTATCACTTTTGGAATGACCCCGGAAAGTACGAGTGGGGGCAAATTCGCCAAGTTTATGACCGACCATTTGCTCGTTGACGTAAACCGGAATGTGCTGCCTGCCGTTATGGACGGCGATGGTGTGACCGACCATCTGAGGCAGAACTGTTGAGGCGCGAGACCATGTTTTAATGACTCGTTTTTCGCCTTTGGCATTCATTTTTTCAATTTTCGATAGCAGGCTATCGGCAATGAATGGACCTTTTTTTAATGAACGACTCATAGATTGTTTGAGTTATAAGTTGTGACTTTTATTTCTGAGTGCGTCGGCGGACGATCAGACGACTGCTGGGCTTGTTCCGCTTGCGGGTTTTCAGTCCCAAGGTGGGTTTTCCCCAAGGGGTAACAGGACCGCTCCGACCAATGGGAGCGCGTCCCTCACCGCCGCCGTGGGGATGATCCACTGGGTTCATGGCACTACCTCGCACTTTCGGTCTGCGGCCGCGGTGGCGCGATCGCCCAGCTTTCCCTAGGCTCAGATTTCGGTCTTCGGAGTTGCCTACCCGCCCCATCGTGGCGTAGCACTCTTTACGCACCATTCGCACTTCTTTGGAAGGAAGGCGCAGGGTGACATAGTTCCCTTCTTTGGCGACTAATTGGGCGGCTGTTCCCGCCGCACGCACGATTTGACCGCCCCGACCGGGAAGCAGTTCTATATTATGAACGTCGCTACCTAGGGGAATATTGCTTAAGGGTAAGGCATTCCCAATTTCAAAGGGGGCTTCTGGACCCGCCATGATGGTGGTCCCTACGGGTAATTTATCGGGGCAGATAATATAGCGCTTTTCCCCATCTTCATATTGAACGAGGGCGATGCGAGCGTTGCGGTTGGGATCGTATTCGATCGCAATCACTTCAGCGTTCATATTGCGCTTATCTCGACGGAAATCAATGATGCGGTAAAGGCGTTTGTGTCCGCCTCCACGACGACGAGAGGTAATAACCCCGCGATTATTACGCCCTTTTTTGCGGTGTTTGTATTTGGTAAGAGATTTTTCCGGTTTACTTTTGGTAATCTCGGAGAAGTCTGACACGCTGGCTTGTCGAGTTCCAGGTGTCATTGGTCGAAAGATACGAATTCCCATTTTTTTCGGTGAATGGTTGGTTATCAGTGAACGGCTATCGGTAAACGGCGATCGCTAAATAGTTATCAGCTATCCGCTAACAGTTAAACTTCTAAACTTCTGGGAAGAGAACAATTTCATCACCTTCGGCTAGGGTGACGATCGCCCGCTTATAAAGTGCTTTGTACCCCATAAATTTCCCAACTCTTTTTTTCTTGCGGCAGGGATTATGGGTATTCACTTTGGTGACTTTAACAGCAAAGAGACTCTCGATCGCCGCCCTGATTTCCGGTTTTGTTGCTTTGGGTTTGACATCAAAAACGTATTTATTCTGTTCGAGTAAAAGCGTTGCTTTTTCTGTCACGATAGGCTTAAGAATCAAATCCGCAAGGTCTCTGGGGTTGTATTGTCTGGTTTTATACCTTCTAGTCTTCACCGTATACCTCCTTGATTTTTGCGATCGCCGAACTTGTGGCTACGATTTTATCGGCGTTGAGGATGTCGTAAACATTCAAGTTTGTCGCCAAAATCATTCTCACTTTTTCAATGTTACGACCGGAGAAGTAAACATTATCGTTTTTCTCTCCGAGGATGAGTAAAACTTTTTGGGTCTCTTCAACGCCCCAACGTTGCAGGGCAGAGACTAATTCTTTGGTTTTGGGACGAGAAATCTGTTCGGCAAAGTCTTCAACTATGATTAAATCTTCAGCACGGCTGGTTAAAGCTGTTCGTAGTGCTAATCTCCGCTCTTTGCGGTTCATTTTTTGGCTATAATCTCTCGGTTTGGGTCCGAAGATAACCCCACCCCCTCGCCATAAGGGAGAGCGAATTGAACCGGCACGGGCGCGTCCCGTTCCTTTTTGTCGCCAAGGTTTGCGACCCCCCCCGCGCACTTCGGCGCGAGTTTTAGTGGAGGCTGTGCCTTGACGGGCGTTAGCGAGTTGCCGCACGACGGCGCGATGCAGGATATGAGAAGCATTTTCCTCTTTAGCAACTTTGAGTTCTAAGGTCGCTTCTCCGACCTCTTCTCCTTGCCAATTTTTAACTGCGCGAGTAACCATTTTCGTTGTTGATTATTTGTTGTCTGGGTATGTATTCCCTTAACTAATCTATTTTTTCTGTCCGACAATATTAGCGGGAGAAATAGTGAGGAGATTTCCTGTTTTTCCAGGTATTGCACCTTTGATCAGCAGAAGATTTCTTTCGGCATCAACTTGGACAATTTCCAGTTTACGGACGGTTACTTTTTTGCCACCATAACGTCCGGCCATTTTCTTACCGGGGAAAACCCGTCCTGGGGTAGTTCCAGGTCCTGTGGAACCTGGTTCACGGTGGTTTTTAGAACCGTGGGACATGGGCCCTCGTCGGAAATTGTGGCGCTTTTGATACCCTGAAAATCCTCTCCCAATGCTCTTTCCAGATACATCAACGAGTTGACCTGGGGTAAAAATATCGGCTTTAACGGTTTGTCCTAATTCGTAGGAATCGGGATTATCGACGTGATACTCTTTCAAATGGCGTAGGGGAGATGCCCCAGATTTGGCTAAGTGTCCCAATTCAGGCTTATTGATGATTTTGGGTTTAACTTCGTCGTAACCAATTTGAACGGAAATATATCCGTCGATTTCTTTTGTTTTAATTTGAGTAACTGTACAAGGCCCTGCTTGTATAACCGTGACCGGGATGGAAATTCCCGTTTCTTGGTTAAATATTTGGGTCATGCCGAGTTTAGTACCAAGAATCCCCACTGACACGGGTCTACCTCTCTCTAAACAATATTTGATCTTTTGTTCGCTGTGTAATACGGGAACAAATTTATGGGGTGCGATCGCAAAATTAATCGCAACCTCAGTGGTTAGCGCTTCTAATCTCGATAAACAATTCGAGACTGTCGTGCAATCCTCCCAAGCACATAAGTTTCCCAATACTTAAATCCTGTACGGGAAACAAAAATTATTTAACAAAAATTATTGTTAGTATTTTTTTGCTTAGTTTAATGACATCGCTTTTGGCGATCGCGTAACTTCATCTAAGACTTAGGAACTAAAAGCCCCAGTATCTCGCAATGAAACGATCTATTAAGGATTTCCTCTAAACAAGAGCGTCAGTCAATAGTTATACTTGATCTTCATCAAGATAGACCTCTTTGACTTTTTGATGCCACAATCATCCAATATATCGACTTGATGCGATCGTGTCAAGTTTTCGGGGAAATTCTTTTTTTTCGCACCAGAAAAACTAGAAAGGGGGGGGGAGTGTGGGGAGTGTGGGGAGTGTGGGGAGT
>NZ_JAYGHV010000179.1:0-10414 GCF_034932145.1 Spirulina sp. 06S082
AGTCCGCTTGACAATTGCTTACAGTATCCCAGGGATTGTCGGGCAAATTATGGATAATTTGTTTGTCGGTCGCGTTGTTGAATCTACAATTAAGGCAGATTTAGAAAGATTTCGCGAGTACACGATGCGCGTTCAAAATGAACCTTAATTTTACAAAATTTTACAACTAATCTGGCGTTTATTCAAAAGCTCATGGAATCACTCGCATATACATATTCGGCACTTGCTTGGGAGGAAGAAACTCCAGAATTGAGAAAGGTGAATTGGATGGGGGTAACTTCTACATTGGCTATTGTTGCTTCTGTTAATTCTGGGGTTGCGTATAGCAATGAAATTCATGTTCCTCAATCTTTTGATACGCTAGATTTTAGTGAATTAGTCTCGGATCTTTCGGATGATTCTGAGTTTGATTATTCTGAATCAGATTATTCTGGGTCAACAGATGACAATATGGTATCGCCGGAAATATTTTCAGCAGAAATCTCCAACTCAGAAGCAATACAAACAAATTTTACGGAATCTGCCGCGATCGCGAGTGAGATTGCACCTCCAGAAACTGTATTTCAACAACACAGTTCAGAAACAAACGCGGCAGATTTTTTACCTCAGAAACAAACAAAATCTAACTTAGCTCAAAATCAAAAGAATATCAATGCAGAAAATATAGAAATTGCCAATAAAAGTTATGGGCATTATCCTCGTCCTTACTATAGTCGCACGAAAATACCAGAAAATCTCAAGATTTCTCCCTTTAATTTAGTTTATCGTGCCTATAATGGCGGCTTTCGAGATTCTGGAATTCCCGGTTTTAAAAGTTTAATGACTTCTACTAAATCAGGAAAAATAGACGCAACAGATTTGATTCGTGCAGGTATTATTCAAGGACGATTAACAACTCAGGATTTATACGATCCGGGTTATGTGAATGCCGTTCGTGCTTATCTTAGAGATTTGCGGGGTTAAATATTTTTGAGGAATTCAACAAAAGGTTTAAAACATTGAGAACATCGTTCGGCAATTTCTTGATATGAGGCATTTCCTATTTACAATTCATTGAGTTTTGCGATACAATAGAAAGTGTCAGTTTACTGCGCGATCGATGAATATTATTGAGGATCAGTCTCGCGTTATTACTTTTCTCTCTGAAGCCAAAAACTACCCCGAACCTACAACACAAGTTCAACAAATAGAAACCCACGGTGCGATCGTTTTTTTAACCGATACGAAGGCGTATAAACTAAAAAAGTCGGTCTATTTTCCTTACATGGATTATTCGACTTTATCCCAGCGCAAATTGATGTGCGATCGCGAAATATTTTTGAATCAAAGGACGGCTGCCGAAATTTACTTGCAGGTGCTTCCTGTTACCCAAGAAGACGATAATACTCTTGCTTTTCAAGGACAAGGAGAGGCGATAGAATGGTTGGTAGAAATGAATCGTTTCGATCCAGAAAATGTGCTAGATTTGGTTGCAGCACGAGGAGAATTAACCCCAGAAATCATCGATACGCTGGCTATTAAAATTGTTGACTTTCATCAAAAAGCAGAACCTAGCGATCGCCATTTTGGAGCAGAGAGTCTGATTAAAATTATTATGGGCAATGACGAACAATTTGCCACCCATAAAACTATTCTACCTCGCGATCGCACCCAACAGTTAACCGATCGCTCTCTTACCCTCATCGAACAATATCGCCAACTCCTCGATCGCCGCCAAAAAGAAGGTTATATTAAACACTGTCACGGCGATCTACATTTACATAATATCTGTTTATATCGAGACGAACCTATCTTTTTTGATGCCATTGAATTTAATGAATTATTCTCAATTATTGACGTACTTTACGATTTAGCCTTTTTATTAATGGATTTAGATTTTCGCAATTTTTCAACTTATGCCAATACCATTTTTAATTACTATAGTTGGCAGGAAAATGACTATAAAGGAGTTGCTTTACTGCCCTTATTTTTAGCCACTCGCGCCGCCGTTCGCGCTCATGTGAGTGTTGCGATCGCCGAAGGTTTGCACGATCGCGCCAAACGCCCAATTTTCTTGCAGGAAGCCGCAGCATATCTCGAAAAATCCCTTGCTTATCTTACCCCGAGAACCCCTAAATGTGTGGCTATTGGGGGACTATCAGGAACGGGAAAATCCACCCTTGCCAAGGCGATCGCCCCACAACTCGATCTCTGTCCAGGCGCTTTAATTCTCAGAAGTGATGTGATACGGAAACTTCATTTTAATATTCCTTTGGGCGATCGCTTGCCCGAGAGTTACTATAGCAAGGAAGTGAGCAAAATCGTTTATCACAAATTGTTTGCGATCGCGCGAACGGCTTTACAAGCAGGAATAACAGTGATTGTGGATTGTGTTTTTGCCGATCCTAACCTGCGTCAAGAGGTTGAAATTGTCGCTAAAACCGGCAATATTCCCTTTTATGGTATTTGGCTAGATGTTCCTTCCGAGATTGCTTATCAGCGTATTGCAGAACGCACTCAGGATGTTTCTGATGCAACGGTTGCTATTCGTCAAAAACAGGAATCTTTAGATTTTGGCGAGATGCAATGGCAAGTTTTTGATGCGTCATTGGAGCAAGTTATACTATTAGAACAGGTGAAATCTTATATTTCTTAATAGCAGCCATGAACTCTCTAGATCGAACTGCCCTTGCGATCCCCTCTGTTCCTGTCAATACTTGGATCGAAGCGAATTGGGAGAACTTTTTAACTTTGGGCGATCGCCCGTTGCTCAATTGAAGATTTCTTAACCCGAACTGACGTTATTTTGTTAATTATTTCCATTACCAACTCCCAAACAAGCGTTGAAAAAAGGCTCGTCCTTCAGAACCTAACCTGCGGCTCAAGCGTCTGATATTGGGTGTTGCATCTCGTTCTACAGAAGTTGAGAACTTCTGCTCTAATAACTCTTTTAATTTAGTACTTGTTAAAGGACGATTTAAACTTCTTCCTTCAGCCAAGGAAATCGATCCCGTTTCCTCCGAAACAACAAGACATAAACAATTATCGACTCGTTCTGTAATGCCCATTGCTGCTCGATGGCGAGTTCCTAACTGGCGCGATGCGACCCGTTCCGAAAGGGGTAAAATAATAGAAGCAGCAACAATGCGAGAACCGCGAATTTGTACTGCCCCATCATGCAAAAGCGTAGTGGTTTGAAAAATTGTTTGTAGAATTTCCTTGGATACTTCCGCATCTAAAGGGACTCCTGAAACTGAAAAAAAACGTTCGTCAATAGGCTCTCCTGTTTCCATCATAATCAGCGCTCCCGTGCGATTTTGAGAGAGTTCTTTAATCGCATCAACAATTCTATCAATTGTACTTTCTTGCTCGGGAATAAAACGGCGCGATGTTTGAAAAACCCGCAAGAGTTCGCCTCGTCCGAGTCGTTCGAGAAATTGGCGAAATTCTGATTGAAAAACGACTGCCATTGCGACCGCCGATCCTAACACTAATCGCTCTAAAACAAAACTTAAATACTGTAACTTTAATCTTTCGCTCACAACAGCAGCTAACATAAGAACGATCAATCCTCTGACCATCCAGAGGGTTCGCCGTTCTCCGATCGCCAGGAGAACCACATAGGTTAGTAGGAGGACAAGACTAATATCAACACTTTCGAGCAACCAAGACGGGATCGCGTTCGGGTCAATAAAAAAACCCATTTATAATTAATATGTGATAAGAGTTGGGTGATTTGGGAGTGGAAGGTTTCAAGTTGGGATTTATAGGAAGATATTTTCATATCCTCCCATAAACATATTTAACGATCGCGCAGACGATCGGGCAATCGGTCTTGACGGATTAAATCCGCATAAGTTTCCCGTTCCAAAATGAGACTGGCTTCTCCCTCATTGACGATCGCGGCGGCGGGACGAGGAATGCGATTATAGTTAGAAGCCATACTGTAATTGTACGCCCCAGTTCCCAAAACCACTAACACATCTCCGGTTTGAGTTTTCGGGAGTTGCGCGTCCTTAATCAGCACATCTCCAGACTCGCAATGTTTCCCCGCTACTGTAACGGTTTCGCTTAAAGGAGCAGACATTCGATTGGCTAAAATGGGTTGATAGACAGACTGATAAGTGATGGGGCGAGGATTGTCGGACATTCCTCCATCCACGGCAACATAAGTCCGCAATCCAGGAATCTCTTTGCGACTGCCCAAAGTATAAGCTGTCACGCAAGCAGAACCAATGAGGGATCGCCCTGGTTCGCTCATTAATTTAGGTAAGGGTAAATTGTGAGTTTTGCAGGCTTTAACAACGGCGCGACAGGCTGCACCCACCCATTCATCGATACTGGGAGGATCGTCCGCTTCAGTGTAGCAAATCCCCAAACCGCCGCCAATATTTAAGGATTCCACTTGTAAACCCGAGGCGATCGCGCTTTGCAGCCATTCTACCATGACTCCCCCTAAATCTTGGTGGGGCTGACGTTCAAAGATTTGCGAGCCGATATGGGCGTGCAATCCGATAAACTTTAATTGGGGGCGATCGCGAATCCAAGCAAACACCTGGGATAATTGATGGGGATCGAAGCCGAATTTACTATCGAGATGTCCTGTGCGGATGTATTCATGGGTGTGGCATTCAATACCAGGGGTCAGCCTGACCATGATAGGAATGGGGGCTTGAGAAGTGGCGATCGCAGACAGCATCTCCAACTCTAACCAATTATCCACCATAACCGTGCAGCCCGTATCATAGGCAAATTGTAACTCGGCTTGGGATTTATTATTGCCGTGGAAATAGATGCGATCGGCGCTAACTCCTGCCTGTAGAGTTGTCTGTAATTCGCCCCCGGAAACCACGTCAAACCCGATACCTTCGCTGGCAATAACGGCACAAACTGCCAAGCAACTCCAGGCTTTAGAAGCGTAAATAACTTGAGATTCCCCTGGATAATGACGGAGAAATGAGTTGCGATATTGACGGCAGGAGGTTCTTAGGGTTTGTTCGTCTAGGATATAAAGAGGAGAACCAAATTGCGCGAGTAATTCTGTCACATCGCAACCCCCGATTTCTAAATGGTCGCGATGGTTGACACGAGCAGTGAGGGGCGCAAGAATCTGATTGGGGGAAGTTTCCCCTTCGACTTCTGAGAGGGGCTGCAAATATTGCGAACCCGTATTTTCAATTTTAGGCTGGGTTAAGAGCATCTGTGGATTTTAACTGTTTTGTATGGTGTAGCGATCGCCGCATCGAGAAAGCGATCGACACTTGTTCATTATTTTGCCTCATGCGATCGCTTGCCGTTTGCGATCGATAGAGATTCGAGCTTTTGTCATGCAATAATGACGCATTCTACTTCAGCCTAGCAAAGTTCACTGGCAGAAAACCGCAACAAATTCCTTATACAACAGATTAGCGAACTTGCTGGCGAGTTTGCTGGTGCGATGTTTTCCCGATAGTCCTTTTCCCTTCTTTTTGAACAAGTCAGAGTGCCAATTCACATCTCCAATTCTTTGTAGTATATTTGACGTGCGGAATATGGGCTGCAAGGAAAGGAGAAAAACTGGAGGTGCTTTGTGAGGCTTTTCTCTTTTTGTAAGAGTAATAAAAGGGGAGATTAACTAAGGCAACTTTTCCAACCTGGCAACTTTAGGATCGATGATTTTCTGCCCGAGTTGGGGAAATTTAATGGCAATATTGGTCTTTTTTCCCGTACCGAAAACATGAGTTATTTCTCCTTCTCCAAAAGTATTATGCAACACCCGATCGCCAACTTGCCAAATTTCAGTCGGAGAATCATGGGGAATGGCGATCGCGGTTTTCTTTTTGCGACGAGAGGAAGGGGTGATTTTTACATTGCGATCGATTAAATCTTCGGGTAATTCTTCGAGAAATTGCGAAGGAATACAATGTTCTTTCGATCCCCAAAAATAACGTTCTCGTGCGTGGGTAATGAACAATTGTTCTTGGGCGCGAGTAATTCCAACATAACACAAACGGCGCTCTTCTTCCAAACCCGCAGGATCGCGCATGGCTCGGGCATTGGGGAGCAATCCTTGTTCTAATCCTACCATGAAAACGACGGGAAATTCTAAACCTTTGGCGGAATGTAAGGTCATCAAAGAAACGACTTCTTGTCCATCTTCTAAGTTATCTAAATCTGATGCAAGGGCAGCATTGGCTAAAAATGAAGGTAAATCTTTCTCGTCATTATCTTCTTGAAATTGCAAGACAGCGTTACCCAGTTCGAGAATATTTTCGATGCGATTACTGGCTTCTTCTGTGCCTTTATCTTGTAATGTTTGCACATAGCCTGAATCTTTCATAATACCATCTAAAATATCATAAGCCTCTAATTTTTCTATTTGTTCTTGATAGGTTTTAATCGTTGCTGCAAACTTATTAATCGCTTTTGCTGCCCGTCCTCCTAATGTATTCACTGAAGTTTCATCACTGAGGATTTCCCATAAAGGTACTCCTAATTCTTGTGCGGCTTTAACTAAACCTTCAATGGTTGCCTTGCCAATTCTGCGGGAAGGAGTGTTAATAATACGCAGTAAACTAACAGTATCGGCAGGATTTGCGATCGCCCTGAGATATGCCAGTGCATCTTTAACTTCCTTGCGATCGTAGAACTTCAAACCGCCAACAATAGTATAAGGGATTTCCGTCCTTAAGACATCTTCAAAGGCGCGAGATTGGGCATTGGTGCGATATAAAATCGCAAAACTCCCCCAATCTAATTCGGGATTTTCTTGGGTTAGTCGTCGCAGTTGTCGCAGCACAAATTGCGCTTCTCCTTGATCGTCATCGGCTTTATGGATACATATTTTTTCTCCTTCTCCTCGGGTTGCTTTCAGTATCTTATCGATCCGTTGCGTATTGTTTTCAATTAAAGCATTAGCAGCTAAGAGAATATTTTCCCGCGATCGATAATTCTCCTCTAACTTCACCATTGTTTTAGTTTTAGCATCTGTCAAACCATCGCCAAAATCTTCTTGAAAACCTAAGAGAATAGTAAAATCTGCCATGCGAAAAGAATAGATGGATTGATCCGCATCTCCGACAACAAAAGTAGAGCGTTTTTGCCAATTCCAATTCTTTTTATTCTCTTCTCCATTCATGGACAATAAACGCACTAAATCATATTGAATGCGATTGGTATCTTGATATTCGTCCACCAAAACATGATAAAATTGACGATGCCAATAGTCTAAAACTGCTTGATTTTGTTGAAAAAGGCGAACGGGAAGTAAAATCAGATCGTCAAAATCTAGACCATTATTGGCTGCTAACTGAGATTGATATTCATTATAAACTTCAGAAATAATGCGTCCTCGATAATCAGGATTTTCTCTTTGAAATTCTTCTGGAGATAAGCCCAAGTTTTTAGCATTGCTAATGGCATAGCGCACTCTGCGAGGTTCAAATTTTTTATCATCTAAATTGAGTTGTTTAACAACAATATTTTTAACAATACTCTGCACGTCGGAATCATCAAAAATAGTAAAATTTCGTTGCCAAGTTCTGCCTTTTTCATCTTGATATTTGTTAATATCATAGCGCAGAATGCGAGCGCAAAGACTGTGAAAAGTTCCTACCCAAAGCGGTTTTGTGTATTGACGATAAACTTTAGATTTCAGTAAAACTTGATCTTCGGGTGTGAGAGAATCAAGAGGTTTCTGGTATTTATCAAACGCTAGTTTTTGAGCAAATAAGCGTTAGATCCTATCCTTCATTTCTCGTGCAGCTTTATTGGTAAAAGTAACAGCAAATATATTTTCCGGTGCGACGCGATGCTCGTTAATGAGATGATAGATACGATAGGTTAATGCTCTAGTTTTCCCCGATCCGGCTCCTGCAACCACGAGAAGGGGGCCCTCAAAGTGTTCGACGGCTTGACGTTGGGAGGGGTTGAGGTGGGAGAGAAAGTTGGAATTGGCACTCATGGGGAGTTTTGCTTAGAAAGGGGTAGTTTAATTATATTACATTGCGATCGCGTTTCTTTAAATTCTCTGTCTTGCTCGAATCCGCTAAAAAGCTCATATTACATATATTCCTGTAAATCTTCTAAAGGTTCGTCAAAATCATCTGACATAATAATTTTTCCAGCTAAACTCCCATAGCCATATTTTTTTTCTGCATCTTGTATTGATTCGGATACAAGAGATTTTGAAACAATTTCTTCCTCTGGCTCTATTTTTTGTTTTGAGTATTGACTTGCCAAGAACTCAGTATAAAGCAAAACAGCTTGCTTGACTGATTCTGGCAAATTTTCAATGTTTTTTAAAATAGTCGCTTCAATTGTCATTTTCTTTCCTCCTATTAAATAAAACCTTTTCGCATTAACAACACCGATCGCCTCGCAACACAATCCCTTCCCCTGAAACGCTTCTCGTATTGGGGTGCATCTCAGCTTTGTAAAAATGTAAAAACAGCGAGTGTAAAAATGTAAAAACAGCGAGCAAGATACTCGCACTACCTCAATTATTATATATTGTAGTAAAAATGTAAAAACAGGGAAAACTCTGCAAGCAAGGCGATCGCAATTTTGGTCAATATAGCTAAATCGTCTCGATACGTTGGCGATCGCTTTCTGTGGCCGCATTCCAACACACGATCGCCAATCTATTGATTTCGATAGGTGTAAGATTGCGATCGCCAATTCCCTGCTAGAATTCAAAGCGATCGCGTTAAAGCCAGCTAATTAAAATATCTTTAACTTTAAATATGAATGGGCAGATAACCAATGAGGCGATCGCCATTTTAATTCTTGCTTCTCTCCTCGATCGCCTGATTGGAGATCCAGTGACGATCGCCAATCTTAAAAAGAGCAGAATAAGGCAGCTATCAGCAGGTTTTTTTGATTGGATTGTGAGAGTAAGGGTAAAGTAAAAGTAGCGTGTTGAGTTGTGGTGTGATGTCGAAAAAAGAAAAGCGATTTTCTCGTTATGCGCGTTTGGCTTTTGTAGCGTTGGCTTTTGTTCTCTATCCTTATTTTGTCAATCAAATACCTGGCTTAACGTCACTTTTAAACAAGGTTCCGCCGATCGCCACGTTTTTTGCGGCGTTGTTTTTTGCGGCGATCGTGGTGGTGGGTCCAGAATTGTTGAATGCGGAGACAATTTCTGAGAAAGAGTTACGGGAGGATTTTTGGCAGGAAAATCAGAGGATTATTAACGATCGCCTCAAAACGTCCCTCGATCGCGATCGCTATATTTCCCTTTCTCGTCAGGATGCACCGGAAGATTTAGCGCGATCGCCCAGCAAAACGCCGCCGTCTCCAGAAAATCCCCCATCTCCTCCCCAGAAAGGGTGGCGAAACTGGTTTCAGTCTTTTGCCGGGGTTGCACCTACACCGATGGGAATTGTTAGCGCTTTTTCTGGGTTTGAGAGACGGCGAGAAGTGGAGAATTTAGAAACAGAAGAGAGGGAAGAATTGGCGATCGATAAGCCGATTTTAGAGGTTTTTGAGGAAGCCGATCGCCGTTTGTTGATTTTGGGGGAACCTGGAAGCGGTAAAACGACGGAACTTCTGAGATTAGCGCAGAGTTTGGGAGAAAAAGCGGCAGATCCTCAACAGCCTATCCCAGTTATTTTCGAGCTTTCTGCGTGGCGAGGGGAGCCAATGTTAGATTGGATGACGGAACAGATGCAGGGGCGCTATGGCTTAAATTTACCCCTCTGTAAGGAGTGGTTGCAACAGGATAAGGTGGTGCCGTTGTTGGATGGTTTGGATGAGTTGGATAAATATAGTGATGGCATTAAGGAGGCGATACTGGCGATCGATGCACTCCAAGAAGATTATCAGCTTCAGCCGGATTTGGTCATTTGTTGCCGCATTCAAGATTATCGCAAGGTGACGGAGGAGGAGAAGGAAGGGGTTAAAAATGGGGAGGAAAAGTCCCAACGCATTCGCTTGCGGAAAATGAATCGCGCGGTGAGTTTGTGTCCGTTGAGTAATGAACAAATTAAGGACTATTTAAAGCAACGCTTAAAGCAACACGATGCAGCAAAGTTATGGAAAGAGTTGCAGATTCATCAAGGGTTTATGACATTGGCGCGAACTCCGATGTTATTGAATTTAATCCCCATCGCCTACCCTCACGGATTGCCGGAGGATGCCCCAGAAGACTCTGAGGCTTGCCAAGAGCGACTTTTTGATAAGTTTTTACAATGCAAGCTCAACCCCTCTCGACGGTCAAGTTCTGGGCAACTCGAGCATTATAAACCGGAAGACGCAAGGCGTTATTTGGCGTGGTTGGCGGCGAGTATGGAACGGAAAGGGATTAATCAACGAGAGTTTTTGATTGAAGGTTTACAACCAACTTGGTTAGAGAATCAACAGCAATGGCGGCGTTATCGGCTGATTGGAGGGCTGATTTTAGGGCTGATTTTAGGGCTGATTTTAGGGCTGATTTTAGGGCTGATTTTAGGGCTGA
>NZ_JAYGHV010000180.1:0-10313 GCF_034932145.1 Spirulina sp. 06S082
GAGCCAAATAAATTCCACAATTGATTAATTTATTCGCTGTCGTACAAAGGTATTCGAGAAATGATAGATTTTCTGAATCTTTAATCAAATTTTGTTGACATCCATACATTTAAAATTCACCTCCTATCTTTTTGATTTTATCACAAACAATGCTTTGGTGCTATAGTAATTCTATTTGAGTTGTAAACAAACAATCTAGTAATGGCAAGGGTTTCAGTCTGCACCAACTTCACATCTCAATTGGTTTTGCTATATATCTCTAAAAAGCCGTCCACAGCGAAGCTAAAGGACGGGGTTTTAAACCCAGTTTTTTGATAAAATATTTAACTCTCAACTCTCAACTCTCAACTCTCAACTCTCAACTCTCAACTCTCAACTCTCAACTCTCAACTCTCAACTCTCAACTCTCAACTATCAACTATCAACTATCAACTATTTAACGCCTTGAGGGAATAAAATCATAGCAATTGTAAAGCCTAAACCCAAGCCTAAAGCATGAGCTAAAAAACTCACTTCAGGAATAAGAAAATCAAAAGTCACTTGTAAAGCAACAATTGCTAAAAATAAGCGCAACCGTTTAGCCGCAACCTGACTTTTTTCTTGTAACCAACCCTGGAGAAGAATCGCTAAAATTGCCCCTAAAATCCCCATAATTGCCGCAGAAGCCCCCACCAAACGCTGATAAGGCATTCCCTGCACGATCGCGATCGCGCTAAACGCATACATTGCCCCAATACCACTGCCAAAATAAATGAAAAGATAGCGCCATCCTCCCGCAATTGCTTCTACAAAAGGTCCCAGAAAATAAAGCCCGACCATATTCGAGAATAAATGTAAGGCACCGTAATGAAGAAAATTCGCCGAGATCGATCGCCACCATTCCCCGTGCCATAATGCGTAAGGCATTAATGCCCCTAATTGGTCTAACGTATCTGTGTTTTTACTGCCACCGAATGCCACCTCTAACGCAAAAAAGAGGATATTTAGAGCAATAAGCGAGCAAGTTACTTTAGCGTGACGGGGAGAGAGAGACAGCGCCGTACCGTAGCGCCTTTCTTGTTGCAATGAACCTTGCAGCCGTTTTAAAGTTTGCCAAGAAAAAGGAATGAGAATCGTTTCTAAATCCTGCGGAGGATGGGATAAACGCCACGCGATCGCCTTCTTGAGCATAAAATCATTAGCACTCTCTTGCAGAGCGAGGAATTGTTCCTCTATGTTAGGATTTTGTCTGGCTGCCATTTGTGCGGTTAAACGCCAAAACTTTTTTTTGTGTGAGGGATAATCCACTAACGGTTCTGCCAGTAAGTGACAGACGCGATCGACTTGACCGCAAAAGGCAAAAACGAACAATCTGGCCAAATTAAGCGGAATGGGGTTTCCACTCTTACTTAAATGTCCTTCGTAACGCTCTAAACCCCATAACAAACCGTTTAAATCTCCCGTTTCGCCCAATGCTCGCAGATAATTGGTAACGAGATAAGCATCTTCCTCTAATACTCTTTCCGGTACGTGATGCTCGATCCATTGTAGAAGTTCCTGCCATTGCGCCCCCATAATGAAGAGCAGGGCTGTTGCATTGCGTCCCGTGGAAGTTATGCTGGTTTCATAGGGATGCAAGCGTTTAATGGCTTCAGAGATTTTCCCTTGCTGTCCCATTTCCAAGGTTTCTAGGATAAAAGGTTGCTCGAACCAACCATCAGCAGGATGCAGCCAGCGCAAGTAGCCAGCCAGTTTTCGCGCATCCCCATAACGTTCTTGATAGATGAGTTGATTGACCCAAGCGCAGCCGCAGAGGGGAAGAATGAGAAATAATCCCCATAAACTACCTCCAATTAACCCAGCCAGTTGAGGATTCAGATAAAATAAAACACCGGTAATTAATAAAATTCCCCCGGAGACAATACTCCAACCCCGACCGCGATGGTCGAGTAATGTACGGAGGAGGAAAGCAAAACAGGACAGGCAAATTGTCCCAATTAATAATTGATTAAGATTCATTGATAATTGATAATTAATAACTCTTTATTCATCATTAATAATTGATAATTGTTCCGGGTTGAGTTGTAAATATTGAAGCGGGTCGATCGGTTGACCTTCTTTACGAATTTCAAAATGGAGATGAGGTCCGTTAGAAAAGCCCGTAGACCCAACCTCGGCGATCGCATTTCCTTGTTTGATTGGCTGTCCTTCTGTGACGTAAAATTTACTCAAATGACCGTAGAGGGTGGTCATTCCTCCTCCGTGGTCAATAACTACGGTTTTACCATATCCACCATACCATTGCGCTAGGATAACTGTACCACTATCCGCAGCGTTGATGGGGCTGCCGTAATCTCCCGCAAAATCAATCCCGCTATGCAGTCGTTTCCCTCCCCAGATGGGATGCTGTCGCAACCCAAATTTACTAGAAACTTTCCCCTGGTGAGGAGCAATAGAAGTATTCGTACCGCCAAAAATGGCGCGATCGCGGTTTTCCATGCGTTTTTGAATCATTAAACCGATCCCTTGAGAATCTTCGGCTAATTTGGCTCGAAGATTATTTAGGTTGGAGCGATCGCCGTCGAGTTGTGCTACTAATTCTTGTTGAATTTCCACTTGTGCTTCTAGATCGGTCTTTTGGGTGCGGATTTGTTCTTGTAGGCGAGAAATTTGCTTTTTTTGTTCCTCAATGGTTTGTTTTTGTTGTTTAATTTTATTGGCTGCGATCTGTAGGGTTTCTAAATGATGGCGATCGGCTTGATAAACTAATTTAAGACGAGTGCGGCGATCGAAAAATTCGTTGAGATCGTCACTTTTGAGCAGAAAGCGCCAGCCTTGACTGGTGAGGGACTGACGTTGAAGAAAGCGCAGTCGAGCAATGGTCGCGGTTAATTTAGGTTTATAAGTTTGGCGTTCTCGATTTAATTTTATTTCTATTTCTGCTAATTTTTTGTTAGCATTTTTATATTCTTTTTCATAATATTTTAATTGTAAATCCATCACTTGTACGGTATGTTGCAAGCTGCCCAAATACCGCTTTGCATCTTGTTCGATACTTGAGAGATGATTTTGTTTTTCAACTGCTTCTACTTGTTCGCGATCGATGTCATTTTGCCATTCCTGTAGCAAATCAAGGGATGCTAAAATCGGGTACCCTAAAAATTGAGCGCTTGTGGATTGCCCTCCAAGTCCCCAAAAACCGATTGTCGCACAAAAGAGACAAACTAGCCCCCATATCGCGCGTCCTTTCCATCGCTGTACCCAATCTGGCATTACTTCAAGATTGTCACCTTTCTGATCATACCCGATGAATTGCTTTAACTGGCGATCGCAAAAAATGCAATTTTTCTGAATCTTCCCAATTCAGGTTTTAACTGGGAGAAGGTTCCTTGGGTAAAGTTTTAATCTCTTGAGATTCTCCAGTAATAATGCGTAGATTTTCCGAGTTTACTGCTTCTGTTTTGAGAGATTTAATTGCACCTAATGCTTCTTTAATAATCACGGCTGTCGGTACCGCAACAACAACCCCTAATAACCCTCCAACCCTTGCACCAGTCAGAATAGCAATGAATATCCAGAAGGGATTTAATCCGGTAACTTGCCCTAAAACTCGCGGTGCAATAATATTTTCTAGAACTTGTTGAATAATCACCGAGACAATCACAACTTGAATGGCAATGCCAATATTTTGTAATGCTAATATGAATGTGACTGAAGCAATTCCGACAGAACCACCAAAAGGAATAATTGCCATTAAACCAATGGTTAAGCCAAACAATAAGCCGAAGGGAACTTTTAAAAATAAATAAATTAAAGTTAAGCTCACTCCCAGACAAATTGCTAAAATAAACTGTCCGATAAAATAGTTGCGAAAACTCGATCGCAATGTTAAAGAAAATGGTTTTTGTACTCTAGATGGCAACCATTCTAACAAACTGCGCCAAATATCATTGCCGTGCAGGAGCAAATAATAAGTAATAACAAAGGTTAAGAGAATATCTAATACCTTAACAACCGTAAATAAGGTGACATTTAAAGCAAAATCTAGGGTTTGTCCCGCTAGATTTTTTAATTGTTCCTTAATGGTATTTTTGGCCGGAATGATTAAGGCATCGAGGTTAGTTGACAAACCTAAATTATTAAATCTCTCATCCAGTGTCATGAGTTGATATTGCCCTGAATCGATTAATTCAGGTACGCGATTCACTAATTGTTGTGCCTGAGAAATCACGGGAGGAAGTAATGTTATTCCTACAGATAGTAATGTTAATAGTGCGACTAAAGTGACTACAAAGGTTGCGACACTTCGCTTCAAGCCAATCTGTTCTAAAAAACTGGCTGGGTAGTTTAGCAAAAATGCCAATAATGAGGCAACCAAGACAATAATCAAGAGGGAGTGAAAATATCCAAAAATGGTCGATAAAGCCCAAGCATTTAAAACTATCAGGGGTGCAGCTAAGGCGATCGCCAACACCCGAGATAAGGAAGATAAAGATTCCCACCACATTTTTAATCTACTTTTGGGTTCGGAGGATACTGAATTCACAAGACAAAAAATAAGCAATAAGATGGACTATTGAAGAAGAGAATCGGAAAATCAGGAATCGCGAGTATTTTCGACTGTTATTGATTCTAGCGGAATTTGTGGATATTGAGTCGGTTTTAGGGTGGGAATAGAGGTGTCTTTGTCTCGATCTAGGACATCTTTGATCCAGGCTTCTTCAATCCATGTTTTAGTCACGACAGCGAGGGGAAGTGCTAAAACCAGTCCTAAAAAACCAAAGAAAGTGGCAAAAAAGATTTGTGCGGTGAGGGTTGCAGCCGGTAATAAGGAAACCTGCTTTTGCATAATCATTGGACTAAACCAATAACTTTCTAAATTTTGGACGATGATATAAAGGACGATCACTGCGATCGCCTGCCAAGGGGATTCGAGGAGGGCAACGGAGAGGGGAAAAGCAACACTAGCAGCCGGACCAATATTAGGCATAAAGTTAAAGACAGCCGCTAAAAGTGCATGGGTAAAAACAAAAGGAATGCCAATAAATAATAAACCGACTCCACAGCAAATTGAGACAAATAAGGAGTTAATACAAATGCCTCGCATCCAACTGATTAAGGCTAATTCGCATCGATCGAGAATTTCATCTGTCCGTCGTCGATAAAATGAGGGAAATAAAGTTAAAAATAATTTTCGATATGCGAGGGGATTCGCAAGAAACATGACGGCAAAAATGAGGATTAATAAGATTTGCAGTAACACCGTCAGGGAATTACCAAAAAAGTCAAAAAAGTTGCCTAAAATATCCTGGGCAAATGGTCCAAATTGTTGGGTAATCTCGGTCAGGTTGGGGAGTTCTAATTCAATTCGATCTAAAGGAAGCCAACCGGGAGGATTTTCAAAGAAAAGGTCTAATAACTCTAGAACTTTATTAATAGCGATAGGAACTAAAGCAATTAATTTCTGAAATTGCGAGAGAAAGGGAGGTAAAACTAAGCCTAAAAATAAGAGGCTAAAAAGAAAGACTAACCCTAAAGAAATTGGGACTGCACGACTGCGGGAAATGTTTATTTTTCTCTGTTTACCAAAGTCTTGTAGCCAACGGACTAAACTATTAAGGGCGATAGACAGGACGACAGATGTAAAGATGAGTAACACTATCTGGCGAAATTGCCAGAGAATAATTAAGGAAACAATTAAACAAAATAAGCCCACCCAATTCCCAAATTTCATTGCATTTCTCCTCAGAAGTTCTTTAAAAATTTATGGTATTAATTAACTCTTTGTTGTTGTTTAAGCGTTTAGTTTTTGGTTTCCTCCCAAGCCAAACAGCCAAACAACGACAATCACCCAACATAGAATAACTCAAATGATAGGCGATCGTACAAGCAATTCCTAGCAATCCTGTTAGAATCAGAAAAGTTGGCTGGAAAAAGGTAGGAGATCCAGCAGGGAAAAAGCTGCAAGCATTTAGAGGATGATAAATAATATACCCGACAAGGCTGGCGATCGCCCAAAATCCCCAGGTTAAGACGGAAACTCTTTCGGTTGGATTAAGTTTTGTAAAAGCAGAAGTAAGGCGATTCATGGCGATCGCCACGATGGGAATTTGACCAAAGAAGAATCCTGGTGTAATAATTGGAAGGCAATAAAATTTTAAATGCTTAATTTTAAATTTTGGCATAATCATTGTGCTTTGAAGAATGACTAGAATAATATTGAGGAATATCTAAATAGCGAAATTTAGTTTCATATAAAATATTCCAAGCTGCTTTTTGTTGATTTTTTGCAGCTTCTTGGAATTGGTACCAGTGACTTTGTTGATAATTTTCTCGCCAAAAATAAGGGGCTTTAAAAGTTGTTAAACTAGAAAACAAGCCTTTTTTGCGATCGCCAAATTCATTTTCGCTGCGAGTAACCGCACGTTCAAGCCAAAGATATTTATTATATAGTGGAATTTGTTCCTTTCCATAGATTTTTTGTTCGCTTAAGGCAAGATAACGTTGAATGCGATCGCGTCTGTGACGATTTTTAGGATCGTAATTGCCAATAGCGCGATCGAGATCGCGAACCAATTCTAGAGCATCTTTTTCTCTGCGATCGCGAGGATCGACACCTTCTAAATAGAAACAATATTTATAAAATAAATGTTTAGCTGCATCCAGAAAACGCAATTTATTGTTAACTTTATCGTGAGGAGAAATGAGGCGATAATCATGCCAAATTAAAGCCGGCCAATCGGGATAGCGCTTGACATCAGCATGACCGACATGAGGTAAAGCCGATCTTAACATTCCTTTAACGGCATTAAATTCATCATAATAACCGACAAAATTTTGATGCGCCCAAGTATCGACATAACTATGAGAAGCAATGCCAATCCGATAGAGATTTTTACTCGCTAAGGCATCATCAATAATGCGATTAGCACTAACATTATTAGGTGTAGTATTCAGAAAATGGCGTTGTCCATCTTTGCGTCGGGCGCTTAGAGCAAAAGGATCCCCTGGGATAAAATGAAAGACAGGATATATTTTCAGTAATTCATTCTTGGACTTCAGAATATTAAAGGTTTGGGTAATATGATTAAAATATTCACTATTTTTCCCTTCATCAATTTTAAAAACCGTTGAATTATTATCGACATACTGAGAAGAATAAGCCAAAATTCTCGCATCGAGAGGCGAAAATCCCGCTCGCGTTGCGATGGAGTACGTCAGATAATAATGAAATTCAATGTCCATATTTTTAGCAATTAGCAATTGAAGAATTCCCGATCCCGTTATCAACTATCAACTATCAACTATCAACTATCCCCGACCATTGTACTTTTTTCTCTTTGGTGCGGCGATAAGAGAAGAAGCGATCGCCATTTTGATAGGTACAGAAAGGGGCGATCGCCACAGATTCGGGTTTCACTCCCAATTGTTCGATTTGCAGTGCATTCACCCGTCGCACGTCTAGGCGCACTCGTCCGGGTTGAGGATCGGGAAGGATGGGGGGGGATTCAATCTTCTCTAAGGCAGCTAGAATCGCCTCTGGGGTGCTTGTATCTGCGTTTTCGACCAAACTTGCCCCAACCTCAGCAGCAACGTATTCCGTGACTTGATAAACCTCTCCGGCGATCGCGGGACCGAGGGCAAATCGTAAATCTTTTAAATTACTTCCCTTCTCAATCAAGCGAGAAACTGCTTCGGGAACGATTTTCTGTGCGGTTCCGCGCCATCCCGCATGAAGGGCGGCGACCCGTCCCGTGGTAGTATCGCCAATTAAAACCGGGGTACAGTCGGCACTCGCAACCCAAACCGATTGATTTTCAGCCTCGGTTAAGACACCATCTGCGGGGGGAAATTCCGTGTCTAATTCTCCGCTTTTGATTTCGCGATCGATCTCGCTGGGGGTTAAAACTCGATTGCCGTGAACCTGTTTGAGACGATAAGCTGAGGCTTCTGGGTGTAATATTTTGGCTAAGTCAACGGGAGGACGAGGATAAAACTGTTGAGAGAAAAAGCCGTGCGGCCAATCTTGCAAAAGGCTACAGGTCAAATAGGGCATACCTTCCCAGTCTTGCCAGTGCCATGCGGGGGATTTAGAAATGCTCAAAACTCACACCTCAAATTGGATAATTGCTCATTGGTGACACTTTAAAATTTTACCTTCGCATGGGCGATCGCGAGGAGGAGATCCCTTAGAGGTGCGTTAAATATCGCCAACATTCAGAGGCGATCGCCCAATCTTCTTGGGTATGCACCACCAAAACTCGCACTTTTGATTCAGTCGTGGCAATGTCTGCATCGACGGGATGCGCTAAATTTTTCTCTCTATCCAAATTCACCCCCAAAAACCCCAAACCCTGACAAGCAGATTCTCGCACCCTCGGGGAATTTTCCCCTACTCCCGCCGCAAACACCAAGGCATCTAACCCACCCAGGCTGGTTGCCATTGCCCCAATTCCCATCTTTAAGCGATGGATGTACATGGCAAAAGCTAACTTGGCGCGATCGCTGTCCTTGTCCATAGCTTCTGATATTTCTCGCATATCTCCCGACGTGCCAAAAATACCTTTTAATCCCGATTCTCGATTTAAGAGGCGATCGAGGCGATCGACGGTGAAACCCTCTTCTCGCATAAGATAGATACCAATGGCAGGATCGATCGAGCCACTGCGGGTTCCCATCATCAGCCCTTCAAGAGGGGTAAAACCCATTGTTGTATTGATACTTATCCCCTTGTCAACGGCGGTGAGAGAGGCACCATTGCCCAGATGACAAGTGATGAGTTTGAGGGTATTGAGAGGACGATCTAAGATTTGGGCGGCGCGACGGGCGCAATATTGATGGCTGATACCGTGGAAGCCGTAGCGACGGATGCCCTTTCCCAACCAATCATAGGGGATGGGATAAGCGGCGGCGGCGAGGGGGATTTGACTGTGAAAGGCGGTGT
The DNA here is from genome assembly GCF_034932145.1 of Spirulina sp. 06S082. Classification (NCBI taxonomy): domain Bacteria; kingdom Bacillati; phylum Cyanobacteriota; class Cyanophyceae; order Spirulinales; family Spirulinaceae; genus Spirulina; species Spirulina sp. 06S082. Next base: position 8,924 of record NZ_JAYGHV010000180.1, read on the forward strand.
CGAATACCGCTAATTGAGGGATATTTGCCAATATTTGCGCGATCGCCTCAATTCCTTCTAAATGTGCTGGGTTGTGGGTTGGGGCGAGGGGGATCAGCTTGGCGATCGCCGCTTTCACTTCCGGGGAAATTGGTGTGGGTTGGCTGTATTCCGTGCCACCGTGAACCACTCGATGCCCAATAATATCAATCTCCTCTAAGTTATCTAAAACTCGGGTTTCTTCTTGAGTGATAGTTTTCAGAAGGTGATTTAAGGCTTGCGATCGCGACTTCGTATTGAGAGAGATTTTGCGCTGGCGATCGTTGGCTTCGATCGTTAACTCCACCCGATCCGATCGCCCCCAATCGATCGCCCCCTCCCATAACGGCTCTAGAGCCTGTTCCGGTAAACTTGAACTGGGGATATTGTAGAGACAGCTTTTCTGCGTGCTTGAACCTGCATTGAGTACCAACACTTCCATCTTTATATCTCCTCTCTCTGGCGCAATTCTTCTCGCAAGTGAGAGCAATCCCCCATCCTGTGTAGGAGAGGACCCCGTTCAGCCATTTCCACAACACTGACCGAAGCAACAGGCATACCAATGCGATCGCGGAATCGTCCCACATCAATCCCCAACAGGGAACATAACATAATGCGAATTGTTGCTTTATGGGAGACCACTAAAACATTACCATTCTTATAGGTTTGTTCGATTTCTTCCAGTACTTCAGAACTGCGACGGGCAATATCAATCCCTTTTTCGCCTCCTGTCGGACTACTCCAGCCCGGATCTGCCAGCCAACGGACATAATCATCGTGAAAATCTTGGTTCACTTCTTCCGGGGTTTTCCCTTCCCATTCCCCATAGAAAATTTCTTTAAGTCCATGTCGTCGTTGGCTATTAATTCCGAGGAGATCGCACAGGGGTTTAGCAGTAGCGATCGTCCGTTGTAGAGGACTAGAATAGATGGCTTTCCAAGGAATATCTTGATAGGCCTTAGCGAAATCTTCCGCCATTTGTACCCCTTCTGCGGTTAAATCGATATCCAATCTGCCACAATAAGTTCCAGTTTGACTGGAACTCGTTTCTCCGTGGCGCAAAAAGTAGATTTTTAAGCTCATAATAAATAGATTAAAACCGATTGATTGAGTGAACTGGCTTCATTGGGTTTAGTTTCTAACCAGAGAGGGATGTCATTCGACTTTAAGATGTGACAATGGGAAAGATGAATTAAAATCGGGTCTTTACCCTTGTTTTATAGCAGAGTAAAGAGAGATAAGCAATGTCAGGAACCTCAGCCTAAAGGCGTGAGGCTTGAAAGAGAAATCTGACAAGCCATTCTGACCAGACTAAGTACCTCGCGTACTACGTTATTTGGGTCACGACACCTTGGAATGCGAAGCTAGTTCC
>NZ_JAYGHV010000181.1:0-10174 GCF_034932145.1 Spirulina sp. 06S082
AAGTTTTTGGTTGTCTGCTGTCGGGCAGTCAGTGGACGTTAAACAGATGCTTGTGGAGGGGAATCTGGACGGGGTTTCAAGACAGAGATGACTTGAAACTAGGCAAACCCAGTGAAGCAAGAATCCCTCGTTATAATCTTTGATTTAACGGGGGAGTGTCAATGGCAGTCTTTCTAGGGAACGCATAAAAAGGAAAGAAGAGGAAGCTATAAATTTTCCCAACTTTCATTTTCTGCGTTCTTTTGTTGCTGGCATATTTATAGATGTTTAATTCACGTTCTCGATTTACATCCCTTTGGCGATGGTGGCAACAAAAGCAAGTCTTTTGTTGGGTTTCTGTGGGGGTTGCAGGCTGTACTATTCTCTTGCGATCGAGCGGTATCCTCCAAACTTGGGAATGGGCTGCTTTTGACCAATTATTTCGTTTGCGACCCCCGGAGTCTCGAGAAGAACGAATTTTAATTGTGGCGATCGATGAAGAGGACATTCAGGAAAGCGGCACTTGGCCGATTCCCGATCGAACGATCGCCGAACTTATTCGTCGGTTAAACGAAGCTCAACCCCGCGCGATCGGCTTGGATATTTATCGGGATCTGCCTGTGGAACCGGGTCACGCTCTTTTACGAGAAACCATGACTCAGATTCCTCATTTTGTTGGCATTGAAAAACTAGAAGACAAGCAAGAACAAGGAATTAATCCTCCTGTCATTCTTTCAAAAGAAGCAATTGGTTTTAATAATGTTGTCATCGATGCGGATGGGCGAGTGCGCCGCAGTTTATTTTACGTGCATCCAGAAGGTGAACCCCATACCAGCTTTGCTTTACGTCTAGCCTTACTTTATCTCCAACAAGAGGGAATTGAGCCTCAACCTTCAGAAAAGAACGCTAAACATCTCAAATTGGGGAATAGCACTTTTTCTCCTCTGCAACCCAATGATGGTTCCTACATTCGCACAGATAATCGAGGCTATCAAGTTTTAGTTAATTTTCGCAATCCTGATGCCTTTGAACAAGTGACTTTACGGGAAGTCCTCAACGGAGAAGTTTCTCCCGATCGCATTCGCGATCGCATTATCGTGATTGGTTCGACGGCTCCGAGTTTGGGGGATTTTGTTTATATTCCCTACAGTACCAATCCCTTTGGCTCTATTTCTCCTCTCTACGGGGTGGAACTGCACGCCAATTTTATCAGCTATATTATCGGGGCTGTCCTGGACGATCGCGCCATCGTCAAAGTTTGGCCCGATGCGATCGAATGGCTGTGGATTTTTTTCTGGTCGAGTTTGGCCGCTGCGATCGTGCTGCGATTGCGATCGCCTCTCCATTCTTCTCTCGTTTTATTTTTGGCAGTTATCTTTCTGCTAGGGGGAACTTATGGCGCGTTTTTATGGGGATGGTGGATTCCTGTTATTCCTGCCTTGTTAGCTTTAGGAGGAACTACAAGCGTTTTAACAGGTTATTTAGCTTATCGAGAAGAAGAACGCAAACGGTCTACAGACTTCTTAAGATCCGCGATCGATAATATTCCCGATCCTATTTTTGTGAAAGACCGCGATCGCCGTTGGCTCGTTCTCAATCAATCTTTTTGCAATCTTAGTGGCTACCCCTTAGAAGAGTTATTACATAAAACCGACTCGGATATTTTTAGTCCGACTGAAGCGGAGATATTTCGCCAACAAGACGAATGGGTTTTTCGCCATCAGACCCCACAAGAGAACGAAGAAAAATTTACCGATCGCCACGGTAAAACCTATTTAACGGCAACCAAGCGCTCTTTACACAAAGATGCCGCCGGAAATATCTTTTTAATTGGCGTGATCCGCGATATTACAGAACGGAAAAAAATTGAAGAAGATTTGAGAAGAACAACCGAAGAACTCAGTCGCTCCAATGCCGAATTAAAACGCACCCACGATCGCCTGCACCATCTCGCCTACACGGATTCTCTCACCGGTTTGGCCAATCGCAAAGGATTTTACGAAAGTTTTCACACTTTTTTGGCCTGGGCTGAAGCAAAGAAACGCCTCGTGGGGTTGCTGTATTTGGATCTAGACGGGTTTAAACAGGTCAATGATAGTATCGGTCATCAAGGGGGAGATTTGCTGCTACAGGCAGTTGCAGAACGAATTGAGAATTGTCTGCGGGATAGCGATCGCGTTGCCCGATTGGGAGGTGATGAATTTACAGTCATTTTGCCTGGGATCAAACAAGCAGAAGATGTCGAAATCGTTGCTCGTAAAATTGCCACCACCCTCTCGAGTCCCTTCAACCTAAACGGAAATCGCGTTTTCATTACCGTGAGTATTGGCAGCAGCGTTTATCCTCATGATGGTAATACGGAGGAACAACTGATCTCTCTAGCAGATAAAGCCATGTACGAGGTCAAAAATCAGAATCGCGCCGGAACTTCCACCGAGGAAACCCAAGACTGCGATCCGTAATATTACGCAAAAATAAGGGTTGGAGTATAAACTAATATTACAATTTCGCAAAAAAAATTAGCTGTTCCAGTAGCAAGCAAAAAATTGTGAAAAATTTATGAACATTTTTTTTGCCATTTTGCACAGCAGTGAATATACTTATGGAAACAGGTCAGGAACAAGATGCGGTCTTGTTAGAGTTATGAAGACTTCTCTTCGTCTCGCAGGCACAGTAAAAATTAGCATAGCAATTGGAGTTAGCCTGCAACTCCTGCTTTTTGGTGGGTCTGAGGCTGTTGCTCAAAGGAAAGGAACGGTTCACCCCCATAGGATTACCTCCTCATCAAACTCTCTAGAACGGGTTGATCCTGCAAAAACGGCAAAACCCGCTCGATCCTTCGGTAATAATAAGAAATTCGATCCCGAAGATAATGGCAATCCTGATGGCACCAGAGGATCGGGAACTCGCTGCGTCCGCTAAATATTAACTTTATTAATTATATTAATTATATTAACTCCATTAATTTTAGAAAATTTATTAATTATATTAACTTTATTAATTTTATTAACTTTAGAAGATAGCAATAAACGCAAAGAACCCACCTTAGAGAAAAGTGGGTTATGAAATAGAACAGGTGTTAACAGAAAATAATGATTAATCAATCATAAATTCAATTGTTTAGGCGATCGTCTCCTTGGGTAAAGACATTCGTAAGTGCGCCAACGGTGAATTGGTCTAAATTTGCCTCTAAGCGTTCCTTTTGACCTTCTGACAGTCCTGGTATATCGAGAACCGCCTCTACCGATTCATAAGGGGCATTGCCGACGATTTTGCTTGCTAGAGTCGGATAGAATCCCTTTAACTGGCGAAATCCTCGGACGTTTGTATTATTCAAATCGATTTTTTGGCCAAAATCAGTTTGCAGAAAATCGTCAGCTTCATTACGAAGTTCTGCTAGTACTGGAGAATTGATCGCCGTTGGCACAGAAAATGCAGGCAAAGACATAGCTAGGGTTTCTTGTCGTCCCCCAAAAACCAAACAAGTGACCGCTAGTAAGGCGATCGCTAAGACACGAATCACGTTTTTCATCAAGTCCTCCTCAGCAATGCTCTAAAACAGAAAAAATAGAGATTTTTTAATTTTTGTGTGTCTGCTCCTCATCTTATCCCACAAAGGGAACAGTTACTCAGTCACTCGCGATTCGTTTACCCGTTAGAGAATCTTGACTTTTACAAAAATTTATAATAAAATCGAGGTTTATATTTTTTTCTAGAAAATGTAGTCTTAAAGAGTAGCCCTTCGAGGGTAACACGCAAAAGTAAACCGAAAAAGTTTAGTCAGTTACAAAAAATTGTGGTTTCTTCAAGTATATCTCCAACAACCCAATCACTCCAGACTCCCGCGAGACGCACGGGAGCTTACGCCTTAATTGATAGCCTCGTTCGTCACGGAGTCAAGCATATTTTTGGCTATCCAGGGGGGGCAATTCTGCCCATTTACGATGAATTGTATCGCGCGGAAGCAAGAGGCGACTTGCAACATATTTTAGTTAGACACGAACAGGGAGCCTCCCATGCGGCGGATGGTTACGCCCGTGCTACGGGGCAAGTTGGAGTCTGTTTTGCAACTTCCGGCCCTGGGGCAACCAACTTAGTTACGGGAATTGCCACGGCGCATCTCGATTCTATCCCTTTAGTGGCGGTAACGGGACAGGTGGCTAGAGGGGCGATCGGTTCTGATGCTTTCCAAGAAATCGATATTTGGGGCATTACCCTGCCCATTGTCAAAAACTCTTATGTTGTTCGCCATCCGGCAGATATGGCGCGAATTGTAGCAGAAGCCTTTCATATTGCCAGTTCCGGTCGTCCGGGTCCCGTTCTCATTGATGTCCCGAAAGATGTGGGTTTAGAGGAATTTGACTATATTCCTGTGGAACCGGGGGCAGTGAAATTAGCAGGATTTCGTCCGACGGTGAAGGGCAACCCTCGGCAAATTAGTGCCGCTTTGAAATTGATCCAAAATTCAGAACGTCCCCTCATATACGTGGGTGGGGGCGCGATCGCATCGGGGGCGCATCGGCAATTACTACAACTGGCGGAACATTTTTGCATTCCGGTTACGACAACTTTAATGGGTTTGGGGGCATTTGATGAGAATCATGCCCTTGCTGTGGGGATGTTAGGGATGCACGGGACGGCTTATGCTAATTTTGCCGTGAGTGAATGCGATTTATTGATTGCGATCGGGTCGAGATTTGACGATCGCGTGACGGGGAAACTGGATGAATTTGCCTCGAAAGCAAAGGTAATTCACATTGACATCGATCCGGCAGAAGTGAGTAAAAACCGCACCCCAGAGGTTCCCATTGTGGGGGATGTAAAGGTGGTATTAATGCAAATGCTCGATCGCATTGCGGAATTGGGACTCGAGACAGACACCGAGAGAACTGAGGCATGGTTAGAAAGGATTGCCCGTTGGCGCAAGGAATACCCTCTCGTCGTGCCTCATCATGCCGATAGTCTTGCCCCTCAAGAGGTGATTGTCGAAATTGGTCAACAGGCTCCCAATGCTTATTACACGACGGATGTGGGACAGCATCAAATGTGGGCAGCGCAGTTTATCAACTACAGTCCCCGGCGTTGGATTTCCAGTGCGGGTCTGGGAACAATGGGTTATGGTATGCCCGCCGCCTTGGGGGTTAAGGTGGCACTACCGGAAGAGGAGGTGATTTGTATTAGTGGCGATGCCAGTTTCCAAATGAATCTGCAAGAATTGGCGACCCTCGCGCAATATGGAATTGCGGCCAAAACGGTGATTATTAATAATGGCTGGCAGGGAATGGTGCGTCAATGGCAACAAACCTTTTTTGGCGAGCGTTATTCTTCCTCGAATATGGAGGTGGGAATGCCAGATTTTGTCAAGCTGGCTGAGGCTTTCGGGGTGAAGGGAATTCTCATTAGCGATCGCAGCGAATTGAAAGGGGCGATCGCGGCTATGTTAGCTCACGATGGTCCTGTTTTGGTGGATGCCCGCGTCACCAAAGATGAAAATTGCTATCCTATGATCGCCCCCGGTAAAAGCAACTCACAAATGTTGGGACTACCGAAAAAAAGTCAAGTTGATGCGGCGATCGGCTCGATCTATTGCAGCAGTTGCGGTGCCAAAAATACCACGACCAATAAGTTCTGTCCTGAATGCGGCGCAAAACTTTAAGGTGTTGGGGAAAAGGGCGGGATGAAGATTGCTTCGTTTTCTGCCTTTTCCGGTCTATTTTCGGTCTCTGGTCTATTTTCAGTCTCTTCTGGCATTATTTTTCTTTCTTGACTTTGCGATCGCCCTCGGGCAAGACGTAGCAGCAAGGCTTCTCCTCGCTCAATGCGCCAATAGTCGCTCTTAAAGCTGGAGAATTGATGGGCAATAGTGAGGGCTTGCGGCCAATCTTGGTCTTTAAGGGCGCGATCGAATGCTTGGGTTATCTCTTCTCCTTTTTGCCATTCCTCCTGCCACTGGGCGATCGCCTCTTGAACAAGGGTATAGTCGGAACTACGAGGAGAAACGAGACCAGCAATACGCACTGCTTCGGGTAAATTGCCAGCATTCATTTGGTCTTGGGCTTGCTGCCAAAGCTGTTGCGACCAAATATCCAAAGATTTTCGCGCATTCAAATAGAAGGGGCGATCGCTATCCCAAGATTCAACGAGGGCGATCGCTTTGACTAAATCTATCTCTTGTCCTGACTGTGCCGCCAATTGGGCGCAGTATAGTCTCTCGCTATCGGCAGCCATTGGCGCGAGGGTTTGACAGTTTTGCCAGGGTAAGCGCTGCATGAGCCACAAAGCCCCAATTCCCGACCCTGCTGCAACGAGGATCGCGGCGATGGGGAGGAAGAGAGATAAGCGCCAACCGCCATAATTTCGCCGTCTGGCGCTGAGACGGGTTGGCGATCGTATCAGAGTTGCCTGAGAGGTCAAGCGAATAATTTGCTGTCTTCCCTGATGTTGGGTTTTAACATCCGCTTGGGGTGTTAATCGTTTTTTGCGGGCAAATGTTTTGGTTTCTTGCAATGCACTTCAACAAGGGTTTTAAATTCTTGGTTAAAGAATATTACCTTAATTTTGCCTCGAAATCTCGGTGCGAGAAAGTTTTGGTCGTCCTAAATCAAATTTTTAGTCTAGCGATCCCCTCCCATTTTATTGCAACCTGTTGCCCGTAGCGCGATCGTATGACCTATTTTTCTGATTCTTCTTCTCTTGCGATCGCATCTTCGAGTAATGCGAGTAAAGGTTCTAAATCTTCTGCGATTGTTTTCCAGACAATATCTAGATCGATTTCATAATAACCATGAATTAATCGATTTCTCATCCCGATAATTTGCGCCCAAGGAATTGTTTTAATTTCTGCTTGTTTGTTTCTAGAAACTCTCGAGGCTGCTTCTCCAATAATTTCAACTAATTTAACAAGAGAAAGGGTTAACATTCTATCTGTTTCAAGGGATTCTTTCGTTTTGCCTTGAATAAATATTGAGATTTCTCGTGCTGCATCACGCATATGCAGCAAGCGCGTGCGATCGTCAATTTTTGACATATTGTATTTTTGCTTCCTTTAATACTTGTTGCCGAAAGTAACGACTGAGTTCGGAAATTGTTCTCAGATCGGCTTTGCGATCGATGATTTCCGAGAGTTCAATTTCCATTCCCGCTAAACGAATATAACCGGGAATATACTCTGGTTCAAATTCCACCAAAAAATCAATATCACTCTCGTCAGAAAAATCATCTCGCAACACCGAACCAAATACAGAGAGTTTGCGAATGTGATATTTTTGACAAAATCGGACAATTTTTTCAGGGGAAAGCGCGATCGCTAATGTTTTCTGCATTTTCTTCTCACCCTATTCGCTTATTCTCCAAGAATATCAAATTTTGTTGGAGATGCGATCGCATCGATAGATAGAATTGTAATATTTCCTTGAATAATCTCGATTTTAGTGTTCATAATAATTCAAATTCCTTCATTGCAGGCAAAAAGTTTTTATTCTCGTGACTGGGACGACTGAGTTTAATTAAAGCAAAGCGGCGATCGGGTGTTAAATTTTGCCACTGTTGGAGACTTAAAGATACATTCATTTCTGTAGCTTTTTCTCGTACAGTATTGGGAATCATTGTTTCATTTAACCAAGGAGGATTTTCAGCGATCGCCAATTCCGATGCAGGTTTTCCTGTATATTGAATCACTAATCGCTGTAAACACTCTCCATAAGTTTTAACTTCTGCTTCTGTCCTACAAGGCATTATTACTAAACTTTCTCGTTCCTTGGGATTGAATTGATGCCAATGAGTCAGTTTGAGTTTGATGCCACAGGTATCTAATTTCATTCTCACCTGCATGGGAATACAGCGCAAAGATTCGACAAAATCTGCTTCAAATTTGAACATTTATTATTAGTTGTTTGTTTGCGTTAAAATAGCCCTATCTTCCCAAAGGAAAATAGGGACTTTCCATTTTAGCGAAAGAATTGGGGATTTTTCAAGGAACGAAATCAGAGTTCAACAACTCTCACATTGCGAACTTGATAATCCGATCCGGTTTTCTTGGCACAAAATCCCATATCAACGGTTTGATTGGGTTGTAGGGGTTGTCCCCAATTGGGAGGTGTGACCGTATATTGCGAACCCTGACGCTGAAAATTACCATTCCAACTGTTATTAATCTGCGCTTGATTCATCTCAAAGCGCAATTGCCAAGCACGAATGGGAGAACTATTGGGATTCTTTACGGGAATCCTTACACAAAATCCTGTATTCCAGTCGGAATCTACGATCGCATTTGCAGCTAAGGTTGTATTTGAGACAGGATCGGGGGTTGGTTCTGGAGTTGGTGCTGGGGTTGGTGCTGGGGTTGGTTCTGGAGTCGGTTCTGGAGTCGGTTCTGGAATGGGATCGGGTGTAGGATTAGGATCGATCGCCACACTATCGCCTAACAAGGTACTTAATAACTGTTGTTTGGGAGCATCAATAGTGCGCCAATCATCTTTTAAAATACCTCCCGTATCGCCACTATTGGGATTCCAACTCCAATAAGTGAAATGCAACTGTTTCTCGTCAATAAACTTGACTAACTCCCGTTGCCAAATTCCCTCTTTAGAAGCAGAATCGACTTGACGACCGCCAAATTCTCCGATTAAGATAGGTGCAATCTTTTCATCGACAATGTAATTAAAGCCGATTTGCCAGCGCTGACGCAGGTTTTGCGGAAAAGAAGACTCGGAAAACCAAGGTTGATTGTAGACTCCCGCGCCGTATTCGTGAGGAGAGTAAACAAGTTTATTAGGTGAGTTGAGGCGAACGGGATAATTTTTCACCCCTTCCAAATTACCACCCCACCAGTGATTGAGTTGTTGTCCAGGTACGTTTTTTTCGACCCCTTCAACTACAATCAACCAGTTGGGATTTACTGCAAGGATAGCATTTCCGGCGCGTTCGGCAGCCAGTCGCCAGTCTGTAGCGCGATCGCCGGTCCCCCAACTTGCTTCTCCGTGGGGTTCGTTCTTCAAATCCGCCCCAATAACATTACGCTGGTTCTTGTAGCGTTGTGCTAACATCGTCCATGCGCCGATCCAGTCTTCTTCACTAAAACCATCCCCGTACCAAAGTGTGGGGATACTTTGGTCATTTAAACGATGACTATCGAGAAGAATAAACAAGCCTTGGCGATCGGCTTCTTGGATGAATAAATCTAGGGCTTGCAAGGAGGTTTTGTTTTGGAAGTCTGCGTTACTGCCGATACCAAAATTAACCCCACTGAGGGAGTTCGATCGCAGTCCCTGTACGGAATAAGGCAGGCGAATGATATTGTAGCCCAAGTTCTTGATTTCTGCAAGCATCTCTTTATAATCTCGCGCCCAAAGTCCATGAGGTGCATGGAGATCCGTCTCGAAACCAAACCAGTTGACTCCTCGCAAAAGTACGGGTTGACCCTTAGCATCAATAATCTGCGATCCTCGCGTTGAGAGAGGGGTTTGGATAGCAGATGCAGCATTTGCAGGTTGAGGAAGGTGATGTAGTGCGATCGCCAACCATAAAGCAAGGAAAAAGGTCAAAATTCTGGCACCGATTTTGAGATACTTGCGTATTGGTTTCGGTTGACGCGAAAGGTTAAATCGTTTTGTCAGCATGAAAATTTACAGGTAGAGAGTGATTTTAACTGCCCGAGGGAAATAGGAGCCACTTTCCCTGATTTTTACAGAAAGACTGACTTTAATTTTAATCAGTTCCCTAACCAATATTTTAAGTGTCCTTGTTTTTCTTTTCGCGATCGCCTTGAAAAAGCCTAAAATACTTTCCGAGATTCTAAATGTTGCTTAATTTCCGGGAGAGTGCGCCAAACAGGACGTAATTGACCTCTTGTATATTTCTCTAATTGGTCGGTAATATGAGGGGAATTAGGCTGAGTTGAATTGCCGCAAACATTCAATACTTTAGCACGAATTGGCTCGGAAAATTCAATGGCTGCAATGTAAGTATCTCCCCCTACACTTTGAAATTTTCCACTTCCATCAGGGGCAATACCTAATACTTGAAAACTACCTAATTGTCCCGGTGCGCCACTTGCGGGTAAGTCTTCGTCGCCATAGCGCAAACGCACAGCATCTCCCCAGTTTGGATCTATTTTACCATATAAGAACTGTAATTGCGCGGCGGCATTTTCTAAAACATCGATCGCATTTTCTGCATCTTTTAAACCCTTTGGTGT
>NZ_JAYGHV010000182.1:0-9981 GCF_034932145.1 Spirulina sp. 06S082
GAAGCCGTGGGACAAGACCACGAGAGGACCGCGAGATTCCTGGGTATAGTACAAATCCACGGGAATTTTGCGCTTGCGATCGCGATCGTTGAGAATCAAAGAACGTTGGCGAACTTTTTGGCTACCGGGTTGACTCGGATCGAATTGGGGAACAAAAGCAGAAACTTCCTCGGGTGCGATCGCCAGTTCCCGTTCTAAAACTGGACTTAAGGCTTGACTTTGCAAGTTAGACGCATTGAGTTGCAGGGCAATTTTTACGGCTGCACTGGCATCAAGCGTTAAGGTTTCTTGGGGATAAGCGCGTAAAAATCCCGTCACGCTAACTCCATCAGCTTGTTCTAGAGTTAAATATAAAGCGGCTCTCAATTCGGCGACACTACTATGGGGGATTGCTTTTTGCAGTTCTTCCATTAACCATTTTCCATCTGGAGAGTTGAGGAGTTCGTCCAGAAAAGAATCGACTATCTCGGTTTCGACATTCAATCGACCCGCTAAAATATTTCGCAGTTGGGGGGTCAGGAGAGAGGAAAATAATTGCAAGGATTTGGGAATTTCTCCCGTATCGACAAACGTTTCAACCTCCTCCACTGTAACGGTTTTTTCTAGGGGTCCAAAACGGAGAAGTAAGCGTTCGGAAGCCATTCCAGGAAGAGCAGATACACCCCAAATCGCGATCGCGCAACCCAGGGAACGAAAAATCTGACGAAACTGAAAAGGGAGGAATTGAGCATCAGTAAGGTTAGCTCGAGGAGACTGAGAGTCAGGAACGATTTTTCTCATCATTCTTATATTGAATATCTGTTGCGATCGCATCAGGAAAATTTTAGAGCATTAATCCTACTGATATTGATATTAACGTTAAAGTTTCCCAATGGCTGGATGCAAATGTACAAATTACCTCAACAGATCCTCATCATCCAAACCAGGGCGAGGGGTCGGTAAAATGCGCTGACGACTCAACCAGCGCAACCAGAAGCCCCCCACTACTGCCATTGTTAAAGAAATCCAACCCGTTAACGGTTGCAACAATAAGAAGCCCCCGATCGCAAACATTGCCCCAAATAACAACAATAAAGCCGCCAGCACTTTTAATACATCCAAGCGCAAATCTTGTAAAGGTTTTATTCCGGTGCGTTGGTACTGTCGCTGCCAGCCGATCGCGCTCGGTCGAATTTTTGTATAGAATGCGTCTAAAGTCTCATCAGATTCTGGAGGAGTCAGGTACATTACCGTAATCCAAACCACCGCAGTGATTGCAGAAATGACCGTCAAACGCATCCCAAAATCTGGTAAAGCAGCTTGCAGGATAGGCACCACACTGGTTAAAAATCCAACCATAAAACCACATAACATCGCTGCAAATTCTGCGGCTGCATTGATGCGCCACCAAAACCAACGTAACATTAACACCAATCCAGGACCCGTTCCCACTGCAATCACTAAGCGAAATACCGTGCGAATATCTGTCGCATAAAACGCCGCAAAGCCCCCTAAAACTGTCACGACAATGGAGGCTATTCGTCCCGCCCAAACTAACTCAGATTGCGTTGCTTCGGGGCGGAAAAAGCGTAAATAAAGGTCATTGGTTAGATAAGATGCACCCCAATTAATTGAAGTGGAAACCGTACTCATAAAAGCCGCAACTAGGGAAGCTACCGTAATGCCTAAAAGTCCCGTTGGTAAAAAATCTAACATTAACTTGGGATAGCCTAATTCGCGATCGCTTAAATCGGGATAAATGGCGATCGCCACTAAAGCAACAATAACCCAAGGCCAAGTACGAACAATATAATGGAGAATATTAAAAAACCAAGCAGATTTTTCTGCTTCGGCTTCATCTTTCGCAGCCGCAAGACGTTGCACAAATTCTCCCCCACCATCGCTGCGACGAAATGACCACCACTGCACAAAAACATAAGCAGCAAAAGTTGTGCTAGTAATACCCGCAACATCACTCCATTGAAAATTACCAGTAATGGGAATAAAACTTAAAACATCGATATCTGTCGCTTGTTGAACGGCGGGGATGAGTTCGTGAATTCCTCCCACAGAATTGACCGCAAAAATAGCAACAACCACTGCACCGAATAAAGCCAGGAAAAATTGGAAAAAGTCCGTCGCAACGACTCCCCATAAACCCGAAAAACCAGAATAAATTAAAACAAAAATACTCACCCCTATGACACTAAAAAGTTTAACATTCTCTCCCGGTTCTATGCCTAAACTTTGCCAGAGTTGCAATGCGTCTACAACTTTAACCATTGCTAACATGGCGTAACCGATGCCGATACAATTAATAGGTAGAGCAAAAAGAAAGGCTTTGGTCCCTCTGAGAATAGCAGCCATATTGCCGCCATAGCGCATTTCCGTCAATTGGGCATCGGTAACGATTTCCGATCGCCGCCACAGTCGCGCAAAAATATAAATTAAAATAACGTGGGAAACAGCAAAACTCCACCATTCCCAATTCCCGGCAATGCCTCGACTGCCCACGACTCCCGCAATATAGAGAGGGGTATCGATAGAAAAGGTCGTTGCAGCCATACTCGTCCCCGCTAACCACCAAGGCAGCGATCGCCCAGATACGAAAAAATCTACCAAACTTTTTGACCCTCTCCCCGTCAGAAATAAACCCAATCCCATTGCCAAGGCAAGATAGAGTAAGACGATTAACCAAGCGAGTAATTGCATGGACTCCTAACATAAAGATGAACTGGAGTTATCTTGCCATATTTAGGGGAATTATTGAACAGAGAAAAATAATCTTTTTAATTCTTTCTCCTTCCCAATACATCGTGCGTCGCTTGGGGGTTTTGCGGACGATAAAATGACAGAGAAGGGCGTGAAGACTGCCCACGCGAACGCCTACGGTAGGTTCTGCAACTTCAATAACCAAGCGTAAAGTAAAGCGTTTCTCTTCTTTGGCTGCCCCAAGCAAACTGCTTTTAGAAAATAAAGGAGAGGCGACAATTAATTCCCCGCTTTCTGTGGATTTCATTGCACTTTCTATCGTTAGTTCAGCTTCTAAAACTTGGCTAGGAGCCAGTAAACTATAAGTTTGTCCTTGGGAAAGATCGGAAATACCGGGAACGAGGCGAACACTACGCTGAGAAATACCTTTAAAATCCGTAAGGTTGCACCGTTCCCAATTCACATAAATTGTTCGCACATCGGTTTGGTTGCGGACGGTTATTGAAAGGGTTTTTAATTGTTCGGATTTGTAACAGTCTTTAAATTTAAAACTAATGGCGATCGCCTCTTGTAAATTTTGGCGATCGAGTTGTTCGTTTAAAGCTGCACTATCAAAGTCAACGCTAACAAACTCATCCAAATCTAGCCACATCTGATAGAAGACGAGGGCAACAATAATCCAATAAACTACAAAAATCAGCAATCCAAACATTAAAAATGCTTCTCTGTTCCTTTTTAACGGATGACAGATTTCAGGGTTTCTTGTTGGGCGATGAGTAAGTCTTTAATGCCTTCTTGGGCGAGATCCATCAGACAATTGAGGCGATCGCGATCGAAACTTCCCGATTCTGCGGTGCCTTGAACTTCGATAATACCCAAATCTCCCCTCATCACAACATTAAAATCAACATCCGCAGCAACATCCTCAAGATAATTCAAATCTAAAAAGGCTTCTCCTTCAATTAATCCCACGGAAATTGCGGCGATCGCATGACAAATGGGCGATTGTTCTAATTCTCCTTTGTCTAGGAGAGTTTGCAGTGCCAAAGCTAAAGCAACATAACCTCCTGTAATTGAAATCGTGCGCGTCCCAGCATCGGCTTGGAGAACATCTGCATCAATCATAATTGTTCGTTCTCCCAACAATTCTAAATTTAGTGCTGCCCGAAGACTGCGGCCAATCAGCCGTTGAATTTCTTGGGTGCGTCCAGACAGTTTCAGTAATTCTCGGGGTTGACGTTGGGGAGTTGCACTGGGAAGCATTCGATATTCGGCAGTTAGCCAACCGCGATCGCTACCCGCAAGAAATTTAGGGACTCCGGGGACAATGCTGGCGCTACAGAGTACCTTTGTCTGTCCGCAATGCGCTAAAACCGACCCGGCGGCAAAACTGGTAAAATTGCGTTCAAATCGAATAGGGCGCAGTTGATTCGGGGCGCGATCGTCGGGACGTTGCCAAGGCATAATTATTCTCAGGATAAATTTTTGTCCAATCCAGCATAAATGCCACAGGGAAATTTAGCCGTCAAGATTTAAGTTTTCGCAAGATTTCTGCCTCGACAGTAGCCTGGGCTTTTTCGGCATTAATCACGATGAGTTTGCCGCGACGGGCGTAGTATTCCAAAATGGGAGTGGTTCGTTCTGTAAAACCTTGAATGCGTCGCTGTACAATTGCGGGAGTATCATCGGGGCGACCTCGGGACAGAGAACGTTCGATCTCGATCGCCTCGTCGAGTTTCAGGTAAATTGCCCCATACAAATCTTGCTTGAAGTCTTCGAGGAGAAATTCTAATTCTTCCACTTGAAAGGGAGTGCGAGGATAACCTTCTAACAACCATCCTTTACGGGTATCATCTTGTAATAAACGCAAGCGGATCAATTGAATCATCATCTCATCGGGAACGAGTTCGCCGCTTTCTACATAGGATTTGGCTTTCACTCCCAGAAAGTTATTTTTGGCGATCGCCTCCCGCAAAATCTCCCCAACGGAAATTCCCGGCAGGTTTAGCGCCTTACTCAACCGTTGCAGTTGCGTTCCTTTGCCCGAACCGGGACCCCCTAATATAACCAATCTCACTAGATTATTCCCCGTTTCTTTACTCGTTCACCCTAGTTAATTTTTTGCTAAAAAACAACCCCCGAAAAACTCGGGACACATAGACAACTATACTCTCTAATCTATTAGGATTACAACCACTGATGAACATCAACGGCTAACTGTACGCCCAAATCTAGTAAAACGGGAACGTTAACAATATCCCAAGGACAAGAAACGGTTTCCCCTGCTACCACAACGCATTGAGGCAAAATGTCGCGGTGCAAACATCGGAAATAATATTCCTGTACCCGATCCAAGGATAAGTCCACTTGCAGGCGATCGCCCATCTGGATCGTGCGAGAAATGCGTTGGCTTTCTTCTGCGACTGTCTCTGGGTTGGCTTCTCCTAATAATGCCTGACAATCTCGCAAAATCAAGGCTTCTAAAAGCTGTTTGGCATTGGGGAGGGTCATGCGACAGCGCATATTTTCCGCTTCGGTGACGATCGCCTCTAACTCGGTTAAATACATATCTTGGCGATCGCGATCTTTGGCTTCCTCAAATTGTTGCAATACTTTCAAACAGCGACGAGAAAGGGCAATTTCTGCGGAGGCTTTCAACTCTTGCGGAACGGGTAATTCTTCCCGATAAAAGGCTTGCAGGAGGCTATAATTATCGCGATAAGCCTGGGTAAATAGGCGATCGAGGTTCTCTTTACTTGTATTGGCCACTTGTTGGACGATCCATTCCCGTTCTTCTGCAAACAAGGTCTCTAAATTAAAGACGCGATCGCCGAAAACTCGCGTCATGGCAAATAAGGTTTTGGCGACGCTTGCCTCACTCAAAGCAGAAAACAATTTATCTTTGATTTGCGAGTAAGCTAAACGACCGATAAAGGGTTGAATGCAGCAATGGAAGTCCCAACCGCCAAAATGCAGCACCGCAACGATAAATTCTTGGCTTTCCCGCGTAATTTCTGAGACTAAACGCAACTGTCCCACTGCTAAGGTTAATGCCCCCATTTGCTGGCGGTGATAGTCGAGTTGGGTTGCTTCGTAACAGTAAACTCGATCCTCACTTTGATAATGTTTGAATAAAGAGGTGATGGCATAATGCGCCGCCACTCGCTCAAAAGTGACGCGAGCGGATACCACTAATTCATCGTAAACCTTGGCACCATTGCCGAAGATTTCCACATTACTTGGGGCTTTTTGCAGGCGATCGCGGAATTCCGCCTCTAATTGTACTCCGGCAACATCCCCCGCCAATTCGATCGCCCGCGCCGCATAACGAAGAATTTGCACCCCTTCCGGTCGCGAAAGTTCGTCAAAAAACCAACCGCAACTGGTAAACATAAGTAAGGATTGACGCTGCATCTCCAATAAGCGCAGTGCGTCTACTTGTTCGGCGGGTTCGAGGGTATGGCTTTGATGGCGGAAAAGGAAATTAATCGTATTTTCCGGGCTGCGATCGCGGATCGAGTGGATGTATCGATCTCTTGCTAACCAAGGATCGCTAAGGAATTTGCGTCCGTGGGTTTCATAAATCTCTCCGAGGCGATCGCGCAGCCAATTCAAAGTATCTCGCAAAGGTCGCCGCCATTTCTGATTCCATAACCCTCCTCCCCCGCAACCGCAATCATCTTGCCAGCGATCGACTCCGTGGGCGCAACTCCATGCAGTAACGGATTTTAACTCCACTTCCCATTCCGGTGCATTCTCGTCGAGGTAATGGGCAAAATTGGTCACAGTCCAGCCGCGACTGGGAAATTCTTGAATAAAAGAATAAGAAAGACATTTTTCCGTCCCCCCTTTGTGATGTCCGAAGGTTTCCCCATCCGTCGCCACGCAAATTAACTGGGAAGGACGACGTACTGCTTGCCCTAACCGTCCCGCAAAATTTCCCGCACTGTTCAACACTTCATTAAATCCCATATCCCGAGAAATGGGACCATCATAGAAAAAGATATCAATGGAGCGATCGTCTTCCAAGATGCAACGATAGGGACGGGTAGGATCGATCTGAGAACCCCCGACTTCTAACCAGTCGGGATCGGGATTCTCTGCCGTGGGGAGAGGACGACAGCGTTTAGCTTGGGAAGGGGCGAGAATAATGAAGCGAATGCCCTCATCTACCAAAACTTTTAGGGTGGGATAGTCTACCGCCGTTTCTGCCAACCACATTCCCTCGGGATCTCGCCCGAAATGGGAGCGAAAATCAGCTTTTCCCCAGCGAACTTGGGTGTATTTATCCCGTTCGTTGGCGAGGGGTAAAATAATGTGATTGTATGCTTGGGCGATCGCATTGCCATGACCGTTGAGGCGTTCTGTACTCTTGCGATCGGCTTCAATAATGCCTTGATAGACTTCGCGATCGTGGCGTTCCAACCATGACATCAAAGTGGGACCGACATTAAAACTCATATACTCGAAGTTATTGACAATGCCAACAACTTCCCCTTGGCCGTTGAGAATGCGGGAGAAAACATTGGGACGATAGCACTCATAGAGGATGCGTTCGTTCCAGTCGTGGCAAGGATAAGCACTGGGTTGACGTTCGATGACATCTAAATAGGGATTTTCCCTCGGGGGCTGATAAAAATGACCGTGTACTGTAACGCAAACCCCTGTAGCTGGGACGTGATGGGTTGAGGAAGTTTCGGTTTTTTCAGCGATCGCTTGCGTTGCAGTTGTGTTTTGAGTCATAGACCTCTCCTGAGAGAAACTGAAATGGAATGAAATAGGGCATTGACGACAGATAAAATCTAGAACCCGATTGTATTCGTCCTCGATTTGGTTAAATCCTTAAAACTTTATAAAGCTAGACAGGATTTTAAGGGATTTAATCCTTACCCATTGAACCGTAATTTTTAGGAAAATAAGAAATTTTGTTAAGGAACTTAACAGCAGATTGCGGGGATCCCACGGGGATCGCTCAATTTTCAATGAAGTTTTCTTAATTTTTTGTGATTTTAATTTTAACAATTCCCCGCACCTCAGTTTCATTCCCTTGAATTCCCCTCAGAACAAGCAATCCACCGCTATCAACTATCAACTATCAACTATCAACTATCCTAGAGGCTAGTTGGGAACGAATATTTCGCGAATATGAACAAAATTCTGTACAGTTTACTGATTTTTATCCCCATTTCCGTTGCTGCCCATTTCTTGGATTGGGGATCGGCAACTATCTTCATCACAGCAGGACTGGGAATCGTCCCCCTCGCGGCGATCATGGGAAACGCCACGGAAGAAATAACCGTTGTTGTCGGACCGAATTTAGGAGGATTATTAAATGCGACCTTTGGGAACGCGACAGAACTAATTATTGCCCTAGTTGCCCTCAATGGCGGTTTAATTGAGGTGGTTAAGGCGACGATTACGGGATCGATTATTAGTAACCTTCTCCTAGTTATGGGCTTTTCGATGCTTCTGGGAGGGTTGCGCTTTAAGGAACAGGATTTTCAACCTACCGCCGCCCGCATGAATGCTTCTGTTATGAACTTGGCGGTGATTTCTTTACTCGTTCCCACCGCCGTACAGTACACTTCTTCCGGCATTGAGGAATCTCTGTTGCAAACCCTTTCTATTGCCGTGGCGATCGTTTTAATCTTGGTCTACGTTCTAACTTTGCTCTTTTCGATGAAAACCCACGCCTATCTTTACGATGTTAGCGTTGCGGACCTCGAATCAGATGAGGAAGGAGAAGGAGAAGAAACCCACGAAAAACCCAATATCTGGCTGTGGATAGGAGTGTTACTTGTTGTTACTCTCTTTGTTGCCCTAGAATCGGAACTTCTTGTAGATTCTCTGGAGGAAGCAACTTCAGCGTTAGGTTTGACTGCACTCTTTACTGGGGTGATTCTCTTACCTATTATCGGTAATGCTGCCGAACACGCCACCGCAGTAACAGTAGCCATGAAAAACAAAATGGATTTATCGGTTTCTGTTGCGGTGGGATCGAGTTTGCAAATTGCCCTTTTTGTTGCCCCTGTCTTGGTCATTGCTGGGTTATTTTTAGGGCAACCAATGGATTTGAATTTTAATCCCTTTGAGTTAGTTGCGGTTATGATTGCCGTTTTGGTAGCCAATTCCGTCAGTTCTGACGGAAAATCTAATTGGTTAGAAGGCGGGTTGTTGCTGGCAACCTATACTATTTTGGGATTTGCCTTTTTCTTCCATCCCGTTGTGGAAGGATTAGTCGGATAACAATAAAAAAATCGGGGTGATGAGTCTGTTACCCCGATCTAATCTCTATTTTATATTAGGGACAATCGCTCGGTCTCCACTAACTTTTGAGCAACTTTTGATTAATGAATAAAACCGACGCGATCGAAGGGATAAAAACGCAGAATAAGTTGACCTTGAATAGTTTTGCGGGGGACAATTGCGCCAAAGGTTTCTAAGTTAGGATAATTGGGATTATTGCCAATAACATAATACTCATCAGCACTGAGGGTAATTCGCGCTTGTTTGAAGTTTCGCGGAATTTCTATTTTATTGTTAGTAAAAAGTTCATTATTGAGAATGATGCGACCTTGACTAATTTCGAGAGTTTCACCAGGAAGCGCAATAACGCGGCGCACATAAGAGAGGTTTTCATTAAATCCTTGCGCTTGTAGAGATTTGGTCGAGGCAAAAATCACAATATGGTTTCGTTGGAGATTGCGAAAACGATAGGTTATTCTATCCAAAAATACAGCATCTTTGGCTTGGAGTGTGGGATAAAGAGAAATTTCTGAGGTAGAGTCAGAAGAAATCGTTTGAATACTGCTAAGAAGTAAAACTGCTAAGAAGGGTAGAAATAGAAGAGTGACTGCATTGCTTGTGAAAGATTGTTCGACAGGCTTATAGGCAGTATTTAGGGGCAAATGAATCTCTTTTGCTAAATATTCCCGCAATTTATCGTGATAAAAGCGATAACTACCTCCCGATTGTTTTAAGATGCCAAGATGACTGGCTTCATTGAGAAATTTAGCATAATTCCACGGCATTCGACCCCGACGAAACAAAACCCACCGTAGGGCAAAATGCTGAATTAATGCTATTCCCCCTCCGGCAATAAATCCAATTAAAACTCCCGTCCCTCCTCCTTGAATTACCGCTTCGGTGAGATTTATTTCTTGTCCTGTTGCCCAAATTGGGACAATGAACATTAATGGCGAAAGAGGCAGGGCTAAACCAATCGTAATTAAGGTTTTAATTGCGGTTTCCCAGATACCTTGATTGGGTTTTGTTCTAACTTTTAGATCG